>JBKKBZ010000119.1:0-30203 GCA_046713235.1 Actinomycetota bacterium
GCCTGATGCCGGTCTCGATGCCGTCGAGCCGGCCGAGGATGAGCACCTTCGGCCGGATCCGCGCGGTCACCCAGCCGTCGGTGTCCTCCAGCGCGCCGAGGATCTCGTCGAAGCGCTCGCGGAGATCGTCGAGGACGTGGTCGTCGTCTAACGACACCCGGTGCCCGGCGTGGTGGGCGGCGGCCGTCCCGCCGACCAGGACGGCGTCGGGCACGATCTTCTGGAGCCGTCCCGCCGCGGCCAGCACCTGCTTGAAGTCGGGCTCCTCGGGCCTCATCACCAGGCATTATAGATGATACTCACTAGTGTGTCTACTCACTTATGGCCTCCTATCCTTTCCGAACGTGTCGAAATCGACCCCGGCCGTTCGACGTGGTAGCAGGAAGCGGGTAGGAACCGGACGGAGGCGCCCGGGCCCGGCTTCGAGAAGAAGGGAGCAGTCATGCGATTCATGGTGCTGGTGAAGGGCAACGCAGACTCGGAGGCCGGGGTGCTGCCGAGCGAGGAGATCCTGGCTGAGATGACCGAGTACAACGAGGGCCTCGTCAAGAACGGCGTCATGCTCGCCGGCGAGGGGCTCCACCCGACGTCGAAGGGCGCAAAGATCCGTTACGACGGCTCGAAGAAGACCGTCGTCGACGGCCCGTTCACTGAGGCCAAGGAGATCGTCGCCGGGTTCTGGCTGATCCAGGCGCGCGACCTCGCCGAGGCGACTGAATGGCTGAAGCGCGCACCGTTCCAGGAGGGTGAGGTCGAGATCCGCCAAGTGTTCGAGGACGCCGACTTCGGCGAGGCCCTGACCCCCGAGCTGCGCGAGCGCGAGGCGCAGATCCGCCGGCAGACCTCCGGCGGCGCGTGAGCGGCCTCAGGCAGGAACCTTCGCTTTGACGGACGCGAGCGCGGCGATCGCCGCGGTGTGGCGCATCGAGTCGCCGAAGGTGATCGCCGCGCTCGCGCACATGACCGGCGACGTGGGCACCGCCGAGGACCTCGCGCAGGACGCTCTCGTCGCCGCGCTCGAGCAGTGGCCGCGCGACGGCGTGCCCGACAACCCCGGCGCGTGGCTCACCGCGATCGCCAAGAGGCGCGCGATCGACGAGTTCCGCCGCACCGAGCGCCGCGACGCCAAGTACGCAGAGATCACCCGCCTAGCCGAGGAGCACGCAGACATGCCGGAACCCGACGAGGACGTGGGAGACGACCTGCTGCGTCTCGTCTTCATCGCCTGTCACCCGGTGCTGCCGCCCGAGCAACGCGTGGCGCTCACGCTGCGGCTGCTCGGCGGCCTCACCACGGGTGAGATCGCCCGGGCTTTCCTCACGAAGGAGTCCACGCTCGCCCAGCGCATCGTCCGCGCCAAGCGCACGCTGTCCGACGCGCGCGTGCCATTCGAGCTGCCGCCGCCGGACGAGCGCGCCGCGCGCCTCGGCGACGTCTTGGTTGTGATCTATCTGATCTTCAACGAGGGCTACGCGGCGACCGCCGGCACGGACTGGATGCGCCCGGCGCTGTGCGAGGACGCCCTGCGGCTCGGGCGCGTGCTCGCCGGGTTGATGCCGAACGAGCCCGAGGTGCATGGGCTCGCCGCGCTAATGGAGATGCAGGCGTCGCGACTGCATGCGCGCACCGGGCCGGCGGGCGAGCCGGTGCTCCTGCTCGACCAGGATCGCGGCCGGTGGGACCGCCTCGCGATCGAGCGCGGGCTGCGCGCTCTCGCCCGCGCGGAAAGCGCCGGCCCACTCGGCCCGTACGGCCTGCAGGCGGCGATCGCGGCGTGCCACGCCCACGCGCGCACGGCGGAGGAGACCGACTGGCACCGGATCGTCGCGCTGTACGACACGCTGCTGCGCATCATGCCGTCGCCGGTGGCCGAGCTGAACCGCGCCGTCGCCGTGGGCAGGGCGAGCGGCCCGGCCGAGGCGCTGGCGCTGGTGGACGCGCTCGGCGGCGAGCCGGCGCTGCAGTCGTACTACCTGCTGCCGGGCGTGCGCGCCGACCTGCTCGCGAAGCTCGGCCGCCGCGACGAGGCGCGGAGCGAGTTCGAGCGCGCGGCGGCGATGACGCGCAACGACGCCGAGCGGGCGCTGCTGCTCGCTCGCGCGGCGGCGTGCGCGGATTGACTCTCCGGCGAGCAGGATCCGGCCGGTCCGCGTCGAAGAGGGTGGCAACGCGCGTGATTGGTTCGCGTGCCATGTCCGGCTACCCAACGTGGGAGGACGACGATGCGCAGGTCCAACGGTTCCCCTCGACCCCTGAGGTTCGCGCTGGTGATGGTGCTCGCGACGGTCATGCTCGGCGGGCGCGCCGATGCAACCGAGCCGGCTCCGACGCCCAAGGCGGTCTGCGGGCCGGGATCCAACCCAGAGTCCGGCCTCCAGGGCCGGCGTCAGGCCGGCGAGGTCGATGCGATCACTTGCAACACCCAGGTCCTATCTCGCTTCGGCAACACGGGGATCCCGGGCGGCTCCGGCGGGTACAAGGTATTCCGATACCGCGACGTCGGCGGGCACACCTGCGCCTACTACGACAGCACGTTGCTCTTGCCCCTCAACGTCCCCACACAGCGCGAGAACCTTCCGGGGGTGGTCGTGCTCGACATGTCCGACCCGTCACGCCCCGTGAAGACGGCGAACCTGCTAACGCCGGCCATGCAGTCGCCGCACGAGTCCCTGAGCTTTAACCAGAAGCGAGGGCTGCTCGCTGCGGGGATGGGCAATCCCCTCACAGGCCCGGGATTCGTGGACATCTTCGACCTCAGCAAGGATTGTCGGCACCCGGTCCTGCTTTCGAGCACACCCTTCGGCATCGTGGGGCACGAGGGCAACTTCTCGCCGGACGGCAACACGCTGTGGATCACCTCGACGGCCGGCAGCCTCATCACCGCGCTCGATGTATCCGACCCCATCCTGCCGAAGATTCTGTTCACCGACCGCCGTTACCGGCCGCACGGGCTCAACATCTCCAACGACGGCAACCGCCTGTACCTGGCCGACACCACCGCCGGGGCCCCCGGTCTGACGATCCTCGACGTGAGCCAGATCCAGAAGCGCAGGCCGAATCCGACGGCACCCGTGGTCAGCCACCTCACCTGGGACACGGTGAGCATCCCGCAAAACGCAATCCCCGTCACGATAAGCGGCCGCCGGTACATCATCGAGATCGACGAGTTCTCGCGCGGGCTCGGCTCAGGGACGGTCTCCCCCCCGATCGGCGCGGCCCGGATCATCGACGTCGCCGACGAGAAGAATCCGTTCGTCCTGTCCGATATCCGACTCGAGGTGAACCAAGCGGAGCACGCTGAAGAACTGAAGAATGACCCCGGCGCTCGCTTCTTCCTCCAGGGCTACACGGGCCACTACTGCTCGGTCCCGCAGCGCAAGGATCCCGGTATCCTCGCGTGCAGCTTCATCCTTTCGGGCTTGCGGGTGTTCGACATACGCAATCCGTCGGCGCCGAAGGAGATCGCCTACTTCAACGGTCCGCTGTCGCCGACCCACGCGCCGCTCGGAGCGTTTCCCAACCAGGGGGGTGGCTCGTACGCGATGTCCGCGCCGGCGTTCGCCCCTTCGCGAGGTGAGATCTGGTACTCCGACGGCAACAGCGGCTTCTACGCCGTGCGCCTCACGAACGGCGTGTGGCCCTTCGCCTGACCCGCCTTTCCAGTAGCCGGGAGCTGGATGCCTTGGATGCTCCCTTGAAAGACACTAATCCGCGTTCGGACTCCCAACCGATGCCCGCGAGCGCGCGGCGATGCTCGATGAGTTCCTCGACATCGTCAAACGGCTCTGGAGCGGCGAGCGCGTCGACGAGCGGCGAGCGCGTCGACGAGCGGCGAGCGCGTCGACGAGCGGAGCGCGCACTACACCGTGGAAGGATTCGCGCTCCGGCCGTCACCGCTGCAAACACCACGGATCCCTATCTGGATCGGCGCGGATACCAAGAATCGCGCGCCGAGACGGCGGGCGGCACGCTGGGACGGATTCGCGCCGGCGAGCGACTCGTGGCCCGACGGCGTGATCTCCGTGGAGGAGTACGCGCGGATGGTCGGCGAGATCCGGGTCCTGCGCGACTCCGACGATCCGTACGACGTTGTGATCATCGGCAACGTGAATGCAACGCTGCCCGAACCGACGACGTTGGCGGCGTACGAGGACGCGGGCGTGACGTGGACGCTCACGCAAGCGTTGTCGCTCGCCACGGCGCGCGAGCGGATCCGCCGCGGTCCCGCGCGCAGCACTGCGTTTTGACGACTCCATGACAAGACGTCAGAGAAGATTTGCCGACGCTCGGATGACTTCGATGCATTCTTCGAACGACGGAACGAGACCGTAGATCAGCGTTGTCGCCGCCTCGAGCCCTTGACGAAGGCTGGACAAAGGCGCGCCTTCCGCGCGGAACGCGAGGCTCTCGCCATAGCCGCGTTCGGGCCGAGGTTCAAACGGCATCTTCCACTTGGCACTGTGCTTGTCTGCATCATTGGCGAGGCGGGCAACGGTTCCCGGATCCGCGCGGAGCTTCGTGATCACCGATTCGGCGGTCAGCAATTTGAACACGTCGTAGACATGCCTCCCATACCTTGCGAGAGCACCGCCGTCATCCTTGAGACTTACGCGATGCAAGAGAGCCAGTTTCTCGGCAAGCGTTCGCTCAGGAGCCAGAACCTCAATATCGAAGGGCATGAATTCGTCGTACTCATCCTCGCTCGCGACTCCGTTGTCGATCGCATAACTCGCGATCATCGACCGGAGCCTTCGTCGCTCCCGAGGCAACGCCCCGCCACGGCGACCCATCTCGATGAGCACGCCCTCCGTCACGGTCGCAGGCGGCAACCGCGCCGGATAGAGGTAGCTCACATTGCGATGAATCCCGGTTTCGGAGCCTCGATTGATTTGGTTCTCGACGGCGATGTCCAGATCAGTGCCCGCCCGTGCGCAGATGTTCTTCAGGATCCGATGCACGCGTTGCAGACCGAAGGTCGGGTCGGGCACGACCAGGATGTCGACGTCTTCGGAGAATCGTTCGATCAACCCGAAGGCCTTCGAAAGACTCGTCCCGCCTTTGAAAATGATCATCGCATCATCGACGGGCTTCGCGGTGCTTCGAAGAAGCTCGGTGACCCAGTAATCCTTCTCAACGAACTCTTGAGGGATGCCGAGCTGGTCGCTTGCTTCACCAACGAGGGCGAAGAGATCGTCAGGCGAATCACGGAGCTTCGCCACAGTTCTAGGTAGCCACTTTCAGTTCAGACGCGAGCGTCGTCATGCGCTCTCGAAGTCCCGGCGAACGCTCGCGAGAGGCGACCCTCCCGAGGCGCTCAAGCTTGATAGCGCCTTCATCTCGGAGGTCACCCACGCGCTTGACGAGTTCATCCCACGAAGCCTCGCTGTACGTGGGCCATACACGCAGCGCTTCTAGCACTGCGATCTCGCGCGGATTCAACTCGATACGCGCGAGGTTCTTCCGCGAATGAAATCGGACCCCAGGGATGCTTGTAGGCGGAGCCCCAAGCACCGCGAACTCAGGACGTGCCGGCAGTTGAGTCGAGAGACCGAGAACACGGCTGGCAGTCCACCCGGCAGGCCCAACGCCTTTCGTTCCGCAGACCTTGTAGACGATGTCCTCCACTCGTGGCCGGCCCGAACCGAAGCGCGAACGAACCCCTTTGAAGTACAGACCTTTCCGGACACGCCGCAGCTCCCCCCGGTCCTCTAATCGCGACAGAGCAGTTTCGACCGGCCCACGAGGTCCCTCGAACTCGTCCACGGCAAAAAGGGTGCCGGGCCTCGCCCTGGACACCTTCGTTCGAACCGCCTCCGCAACTGACATAGCCAGGAAATCGTAGCGACATTCTGTCAGCCGCGCAAGCCCAATAGTTCGTGAACGTGAACTCGACAGCGGCCGACCGGGCGGTGCCCCTTGACAGCCGAAATCGGATCTGGTCGACTGTCTTAGTCATATGACTAGCATCCCGGTAAGCGAACCAGCGCAGAAGACGGCGGCGCGCTCCGCCGCCGAGCAAGCACTGCTCGACGCCGCCGAGCGGCTTCTGATCGACGTCGGCTACTCGGGCGTCACGACGCGCCGGCTCGCCGAGGAGGCCGGCGTCAACCACGGCCTCGTCCACTACTACTTCGGATCGAACGAAAATCTCCTCGTGCGCGCGCTCGAGCGGTTCACCGAACGACTGATCGCCCGCCATCGAGAGCTGTACGACGCCGACATGCCCTTTGTGGAAAAGTGGCGGACGGCGATGCGCTATCTCGTAGGTGAGGACGTCAGTTACGAGAAGGTCTGGCTCGAGCTCCAGGCGCTCGCGTGGAACAACGACAATCTGCGCACGCGTCTCGCAGCCGTTAACGCCGAGTGGCGGGCGGTGCTTACGGAGGCGTTCGAAGAGCCTCATCGCGAACTCGGGATCGAGCTGCCGCTGGACGCGCTCGTCTCGCTCGTGATGACGTTCAACCTCGGCATCATCGTCGAGCGCCTGGGCGGCATCGACACGGGTCACGGCGAGCTTCTAGATTGGATCGACCGATGGCTGTCGAGATAACCGCACACGCGCGCGATCAGTCGCGGGCGTGCTACCCGGACGAGTCGGGCTACGTCAAGCGCGACGGCGTCAAGCTCTACTACGAGGTCTACGGCACGGGAGAGCCGACCGTCTTCCTCCTGCCGACATGGTCGATCATTCACTCGCGCCACTGGAAGATGCAGATTCCGTATCTCGCCCGGCACTGTCGCGTGCTCACGTTCGATGGGTGCGGCAACGGTCGTTCCGATCGCCCGGCAAGTGGGTACGAGGAGCGCGAGTTCGCGGCGGATGCCTTGACGGTGATGGACGCGACCGCGACGGAGCGCGCCACGATCGTTTCGCTCTCGCTCGGCGCGCAGCGCGCGTTGCTTCTTGCCGCCGAACGACCGGAACGGATCGGCGGAGCCGTCTTCATTTGCCCGTCTCTTCCACTGGTCGAGCCGCTTGCGGACCGCACGCTCTTCCCGTGGAACGAGAAGCTCGACACCGAAGAAGGCTGGGCGAAGTACAACAGGTACTACTGGCTCCGCGACTACCGGGGTTTCCTGGAGTTCTTCTTCTCCCGGATGTTCACGGAGCCGCACTCGACCAAACCGATCGAGGATTGCGTCGGCTGGGGGCTCGAAACGACGGCGGAGACCCTTGCAGCGACGCAACTCGTGGATCGGCTGGACACGGAGGCGGTGCGCGATCTCTGCTCCCGTATCCGATGCCCCGTGCTTGTGATCCAAGGCACGGACGACGCGATCACGGGAGCGAAGCCCGGGACCGCGCTCGCCGAAGCGACCGGGGGTGAGCTGATACTGCTCGAGGGCTCGGGTCACGGGCCGCACGTGCGCGACCCGGTCAAGGTCAACCTCATCCTGCGCGAGTTCGTGTCTCCCGTATCCCGGCCGTCGCGCTGGGTGCGCGGAAAGGCGCGCCGCAAGCGCGCGCTCTATATCTCCTCGCCCATCGGCCTAGGTCACGCCCAGCGCGACGCGGCGATCGCCGACGAGTTGCGCAAGCTGCATCCTGATCTCGAGATCGACTGGCTGGCGCAGCACCCGGTCACGAAGGTGCTGGAGACGCGCGGCGAGCACGTGCATCCCGCCAGCGCATATCTGGCGAACGAGTCGGGTCACATCGAAAGCGAGTCGGCCGAGCACGACCTGCACTGCTTCCAGGCGATCCGGCGGATGGACGAGATCCTGCTCGCCAACTTCATGGTGTTCAGCGACCTCGTCCGGGAGGAGGACTACGACGTATGGATCGGCGACGAGTCGTGGGAGCTCGACTACTACCTGCACGAGAACCCTGAACAGAAGCGTGCCGCCTACGTGTGGCTCACCGACTTCGTCGGCTGGCTGCCGATGCCGGACGGTGGCCCTCGGGAGGCTCTCGTGACGGCCGATTACAACGCAGAGATGATCGAGCACATCGCCCGCTTCCCGCGCGTGCGCGATCGCGCCTTGTTCGTGGGCGATCCCGACGACATCGTTCCAGACGCCTTCGGTCCCGATCTGCCGCTGATCCGTGACTGGGCTGAGCGTCACTACGACTTCACCGGCTACGTCACGGGCTTCGATCCGCGCGAGCTGGGGAACCGCGAGGCGCTCGGCTACCGCGACGACGAGCGCGTCTGCATCGTGACCGTCGGCGGCTCGGGGGTCGGAGGCCACTTGCTACGCCGCGTTATCGCCGCCTTCCCGGAAGCGAAAGAGCGCGTGCCGGACCTTCGGATGATTGTCGTCGCCGGCCCGCGCATCGATCCCGAGAGCCTGCCGCAGTACGACGAGCTGGAGATCCGGCCGTACGTCCACGAGTTGTACCGTCACCTTGCCGTCTGCGACCTCGCGGTAGTCCAAGGCGGGTTGACTACGACGATGGAACTGACCGCGAACCAGCGACCGTTTCTCTACTTCCCGCTGCGGCATCATTTCGAGCAGACTTTCCACGTGCGCCACCGCCTCGAGCGCTACGGGGCCGGTCGCCGCATGGACTTCGAGACCGACGGACCATCCGAGATCGCCGCCGCGATCGCGGACGAGATCGGTCGTGAAGTCGCCTACGGTGCGGTCGAAAGGGACGGCGCCGCGCGCGCGGCGTCGCTGATTGCCGACCTCTTCTAGCCAAGTGATCTGGGAGCGCAGATCCGGCAGCACCGTCGAAAAGAAGCGGGGAAACTCGGGCTAGAAGAACGGTCGAGGATGTCAGGTTGGCTTGCCTCCCCTCCCACCTCGAAGCTAGCGGAGGCATTGACGTACCTGTACGTTTATATTAGCGTACCGGTACATGGAGGAAATGAGTCTCACGGCGCTGCGCAAACGTCTTTTCGAGGTGGTCGACCGGGTCCTGGCTACGGGCACACCGGCCGTCATCGAGCGTAACGGGCGGCGAGTTCTACTCATGCCGGAAGATCGGATCGGGTCGCGGCTTTCACGCCTCCGCAAACGCAACGGGATCGTCGGTGACCCGGAGACCCTGGTCGATGAGAAGGTTGGCGAATGGCACGAGGCTCGCAACCTCCACTCGTCCACTTAGATACCCACGTCGTCGCCTGGCTGTTCGACGGTCTTGTGGGTCTGTTGTCTCCGACCGCCTACGCCCGGATCGAAGCGGGCCGCTTGTACATCTCGCCGATGGTGGAGTTGGAGTTGGCGCTCCTGAAGGACATCGGCCGGATCCGCCCGCAGCCCCGCGCTGTGTTGTCGGCACTCGCGCGCGATCTCGGATTGCAGATGAGCGAGGTTAGCTTTCGTGAAACGATCGCGCAGGCCAAGCTCTTGGATTGGACCCGCGACCCGTTCGACCGCGTGATCGTCGGAGAAGCGATGGCGGCCGGTGCGGCATTGATCACCAGGGATCGCGCGATCCTTACCAACTGCACCGCGGCCGTCTGGTAGCCGGCGCCGGTTAACGCGGGGCGGACGCCCGCCAGGGGTACGCGCGGTCGCCGGTACCCGCACCGATTCTAAGAACGCTTCCATCGCGGCTTCGATGTTTCGGCGACCTTCGCGAGCGTGCGCGCATCGATGCGCATCAGTTTGCCACGACGTAGCCGAGCCAGTTGGTCCTCGATGGCAGGGCGGCCTTGAACGGACGAAACGGCGCCAACCCCAGCGGGTCTTAGTTCGCCTGAGTCGGTGAGTTCCCAATCGATACGGCCGAACGCCGCTCGCGCAGTCGCAACCGAATTGCGACGACGACTCTCATTTTCGGGATCCGCTGCTGGCGTAAAGAAACCCGCAGCGCGATATTCGGCCAAGAGGCCGTCAACGAGTTCCCGGGCACGCGATGGCTCTCGCACGGCAGCTGCGACGGTATCCCGAACACGGTCTTCCTTGTTTGGCTGTTGGGCCTGGCTGGCCGGGTTGTACGGCGCTACGTCGCCGTACCCGGTCCGGCTAAAGACACGGGTCAGCACGGAGTGGCGCGGTCCTGCGCCTCCGCTGACGAATGCACCGAGAGTGGCAGCCACCTCGTCGCTGACAGGATGCGTGGCCATCATCGGCTCCGGGTGCCTCGTGGCGGTAGGTCGGGAATGACAGGTCTGTAATTCTACGTTGCCCGTCGCCGGCGCCTCAGGAGTTTCTGGTCGATCGGGCATCGACTGTACGGGTCGCTACTACGACCGGGTCGCTGAGCAGATGCCGATATCCTGACGTATTAGCGTGTCGCTACGAATACTCTATAATCCTTCTAGAGGTGGAGCAGTTGGAGGCATGTTAGTGACGACCCGCGTAGCAGCAGACTTTGTACGGCAACGGGTTTTCACCTTGGACGAGGTGAAGACCCGATACGGGCTGACGGACCACGCCGCCTGGCAGGCGGTGCTCTACGCCAAGAGCCGGGGACAGATCGGGGCGGTCAAGAAGGGTCTGTACTACGTCGTCCCGGCCGGTTCCGATCCCGCCTCCTACTTGCCCGACCCCTACCTTGTCGCGGCGAAGGCGGCGCCTTCGGGCCTGCTTGCCTACCACGCCGCGGTCGACCTGCACGGCGTCGCGTATTCGAGTTTCCACGAGGTTGCGATCGCCGTTGAGAAGTGGCGTCGCGGCTTCGGTGTTGGCGATGTGCGCGTTCGGTTCGTCGTTGCTCCCGTGACGTTCGGGGGTCAGACGATATCGCGCGAAGGGGTCGAGATACGCGTCACTGATCGCGAGCGCACGCTCGTCGATGGATGTGATCGACCCGAGTACGTCGGCGGTCTGGAAGAGTTTCTCCGCTCGGTCGCATCGTTCCCGTCGGTGGATCATGCGCGAGTACTCGATTACGTTCGCCGTTACGAGCGCAAGAGTCTTGCGGCGAAGACCGGCTGGCTCTTATCGCGTTTCGCGCAGCAGTGGGGATTCCCCGACGATGTTCGCGCGGAGCTTCAGGCGCTTCGGCCCCGAGGATCGGTCACGTTCGAGCGCGCGGACCAGAGGCGTTTCGATAAGGAATGGGGCCTGTTGTTGCCGCGGACCCTCGAAGAACGCCTCACGGAGGTGTAGATGCCCGTTGATCCATTCGATGAGGTTCGACTGCTTCAACTCGCGCACGCGTACCAGAGCGCGACCGGCTTCAACAGCGCGCGGCCATCTCTCGCGTGATCCCGACGGGCAGCCCCAAGCGTTCCAGTGCGACCGAGGAGGCTTTCTCGGGGCGGTCCGCTCCCATACGGGATGTCTACGCGGGCCCGTGAAAGTCACCGTGGGACGACAAAGGCCTTGATGAACGTCCAGACGCGCCGCTGGGGTCGGTGTGGTGGCAGCGGATCGAACCAGTGCCGGTCGTCACGCAGCGGCCGCTATCCTGAGGCTCAGATGCCGCCCGTCGAAAGAGCCCGCCGATGAAGTTGCTCGTCATCGAGGACGACCTCGAGATAGGCCGATCGCTCGAACGAGCACTGCGCGCACGCGGCCATCAGGTCCGCATCGTCGTCGCGGGGCTCAAGGGCGTCGAAGCGGCCGTGGAGGACGCGCCCGACGTGATCGTGCTCGACTTGGGGCTGCCCGACATCGACGGGCTGGAGATCCTCAAGATGATGCGGGCTGTGAGCGCGGTGCCGATCCTGGTCGCGACGGCCCGGGACGACGATGCCGGCGTCGTCCGCACGCTCGATGCCGGCGCCGACGACTACATCGTCAAGCCCTACTCCGCCGATCAACTGGAGGCTCGGATCCGCGCCGTGATGCGCCGCACCTCGCCGGCAGCAGCGGCGTCGGTGGTCGTCGGCGAGCTGCAGATCGACCCGCGCGCGCGCGCCGCGACGCTGGCGGGCGACCAACTCGAGCTGACGCGAAAAGAGTTCGATCTGCTCGCCTACCTCGCGAAGCGAGCCGGCACCGTAGTGTCCAAGCGAGAGTTGGCGGCGGAGGTCTGGGGCGAGGTCTACGGAGGCAACGACAAGACGGTCGACGTGCACTTGTCGTGGTTACGGCGAAAGCTCGGCGAGACGGCCGCCCAACCGCGCTATCTGCGCGTCGTTCGCGGCGTCGGCGTGAAGGTGGTCGATCCGGCCAAGTGAGGCGCCGACTTCGCTTGATCGTCCTCGCCGTCGTGTCAATGGTCACGATCGCATTCCTCATTCCGCTGCTGGTGCTTGTACGCGTAGTCGCCGAGGACCGCGCGCTTTCCGGCGCCGAGCAGGACGCGCGCGCCGTTGCCGGACTGTTGACCGTCGTTGGGGAGACCGAGCGCATCGGCGATGCCATCGACCAGATCGACGCCGAGAGTCGTCATCGGATCACGGTGATCCTCGCCGGCGGCGAACGCTTGGGGGCCGCCCTCTCGGTGGGCGAGCGCGACCTGCGACTGGCACGATCGGGACAGGCGTTCACGACGTCGACCGGCGGCGGGCGGCTCATCCTGGTGCCGGTCCGCGCCGGTGACGGGAGCGTCGGTGTCGTCGGTGTCGCCGTCAGCGCCGGCGAGCTGAGTCGTGGCGTCGGCTCATCGCGTGTCGTCCTCGCGCTCGTCGCGTTGTTGCTCGCCGGCTTGGGCGTGGCGCTGGCCGACCGGCTGGCCCGATCGACCGTCGCGTCGGTCGAAGAGCTGGGCGAGGTCGCCGCGCGCCTCGTCAGCGGGGACCTGGACGCGCGCGTCGGCGAAGGCGGACCGCCGGAGGTCTCAGGCGTCGGCCACACGATCAACACGCTCGCGGCGCGCATCGTCGATCTGCTGCGGGTGGAACGCGAAGCGATCGCCGATCTGTCCCACCGCTTGCGCACGCCGCTCACGGCGCTGCAACTTGACGTCGACTCGTTGCGCTCCAAGGCGGAGCGGGACCGTCTCGGCGCCGATGTCGCCCGCGTGAGCCAAGCGGTGACGACACTGATCCGCGGGGCGCGAACGTACGGCGATCGTTCCTCGTCGCAAACGGCCGACCTCGCGGCCGTCGCCAGCGAGCGCGTCGCGTTCTGGTCGGCGCCCGCGGAGGATCAGGACCGCTCGTGGACATGGTCGCCGCCGGACGAGCCTATTGTGGTCGGCGCGGGCGCCGAGGAGCTAAGCGCGGCGCTCGACGCGCTGCTCGGAAACGTGTTCCAGCACACGCCGGAAGGAACGCCGTTCGGCGTCGAGGTCACCGTGGATCGGACGCGTCGCGTCGCCACGCTCGTCGTCGAGGATCAGGGCCCGGGCATTCGCATCGAGCCGCGGCGCGGCCGCAGCGGAGGCGCCTCGACCGGACTCGGTCTTGACATCGTGCGCCAAACGGCCGAGCGGTTCGGCGGAACGCTCACTATCGGGGAGCAGCCGCGACGCGGCGCGCGCTTCGAGATAGTCCTGCCGCTTGTCGAAGCTCGACCGAAACCTTAGTACCCGCCGAACCCGCCGCCCCCGCCGTCGCGATTGAACCCGCCGTCGCGATTGAAACTGTCGTCGCGATTGAAACTGTCGTCGCGATTGAAACTGTCGAGCACGGGGCGCCCGTCGTGGCACACGGCGGACACGGAGCTGCGTGAATGGCGTCCCTCGAACGAAACGACGACCTGCACGGGACCCGAATCGCGGACCGTCAGTCGGAAACCGTCGTTCGGTCGAGCGCTCACCAGCCGGATGGTTCGCCCGTCGCATCCTGCGACGACGACGCCGCCGAACGTCCTGAAGGTGGCTTTGACGAGCGAGGGACGCGGCCGCTGCGTTGTGGCCGGGGAGACGCTCGGGCGTCGCGTCGGCACGACGCTGGGCCGTGAGGGTACGGGCGCAGGCGTCGCTTCGTCGGCCCGGTTTAACGCGGCGACCTCGCCGGCCGACAGGTATGCGTGCGACGAGGTCACCTCGGCGCGCACAAGTGACGTGCCGACCCAGCTCAGAGTGGTTGCGCCGGCGGTCGCCGCAACCCAGAGGGTTGCTGCGACCAACCGGCGGTGAAGCGTCGTCTGTTCGATCATCGTATCAAGACTTGGTCATCAACCATGACGGTCACCATCACTACCATCACGGTCACCATCACTACCATCACGGTTACCGTCCCAGCCCCCGTCACGACCCCAGTCGAAACGGTTGTCGCGGAAACGGTCGCCGCCGAAATCGAAGCGCGTCGCGCGACCCGTGCTCGCGTCGATGTGAACCTTCTCCGCGGCGATCGAGCCGTCACCGGCAAGCGTACCGACGACCATCGCCGGACGGCCTACCGCAAGATCGGCGGCCGATCCGGCCCTCGTGCGCGTCATGATCGTGTTTTCGGTGACCGCGACGACCTGATCACCCTTGGCCGTCGCAACGGTGATCAGACCGTTCGCTGCGTCGACGCCGGACACTACGCCCGACACGGCGGCGAAGCGGCCTTCATCGCCGAATCCGTCGCGCGTGTCCTCGGCCGAGGCCTCGTGCAGCCGCACGCGCCGGGCAACGAGCGTCCCGTCGTCGCGGCGAAGTCCCGACGCGCTGATCTTGTCGCCGGCATTCACGTTCGCAAGCGTCGCGTCGACGGTTGTCAGGAACTTGGTTGCGCTCGAGAACGTCACCGTCTTGGTCGCGTGGTACGCGGAGATCGTGAACGAGCCGTCGCCGACCGACGCGATCCGGCCGCGCAAGCGAACCGGCTCCGCCGCATCGTCGCCGGACGCGTCCGAGGCCGAGTGGAAGGCGGGCCTCACCACCGGCGACACGGACGGCGTGGCCGCCGGCGCAGGCGCCTTGCCGCCGATGGAGACGGAGCGAGCGACGAACGTCCCGTTTTCGGCGCGGCGTCCCTTCACGCGAACTAGATCGCCGGTCGCCAGCGCGGCGAACGTCGTCGAGTGCGTGCGCGTGACCGCCGTGTCGGCGGTCGTCGTCACCGTTTCGTCGGCGGTTGCATCGCCGTCGGTGTCGACGGTCAGCGTGGAGCCGTCGTTGCTGACGACCGTGCCCGCGACCTTATCGTCGCGACTCTTGGCTCGCGGCGCCGGTGTCGTCTGGATGATCGCGAGCTTCTCGGCTGCCAGGCTCGAATCGTCGGGCCGGTCTCCTCGCGCGACGACGAATGCACCGACAACGGCTTCCGCGACCGTCGCCGGAACGGTCTTCACGAACGAGGTCCGCTCCGTCGTCGCGACGGTGACCGTCTTGCCGCTGTGCTTGGTAACGACGAAGGACGCTGCCGTCGAGTCGATGGAGGTCACTACGCCACTCACGCTGTGGCGATGCCGTCCGCCGCGACCGTGGGCGCTCGTCACGCTCGCGAACGCGAGGGTGACGGTCGCCGCCAAGGCGACTGCAACGATCAAGCGCCGGTTGATCCGCCGTGTGCTTCCGAATGCTGCAAGACGGTGAAGTTTCATGATGAGGCTCCTTCTGTTGAGTCCGTGTCCTCAAGGTAGGAGCCGCCGCGTTGTGGCCGCACCATCGGAACGTTAAGCGGACGATAAATCCGCGCCGGAATAGCCGGAATAGCCTCGTTCGAGTGCCGTCGCCTGTTCCCTGCCGGCCGAGCCCGGTGTGCTGCGAGAGAACTAGAGCCAGAACGAGCCCGAGCCGGGTGCCGGGCCCATGCGGCCGGCCGTGTATCAGCGCTCGGGGGCGTCCACCGACTCGCATGACGGCGTCTGATCGGAGCGCTCCGGTGCCCCTCAACCAACCCGGCCCCAGTCCCGCGCGCCGAGCCAGGCACGCTGACCGGCGACGCGGGTGTTCTTATACCGTTCCCTTCGCCTCCGCCAAGCGTGACCAGGGAAACAGGCGATTACTCAACGTTCTCGCTGAGCAACGCCAGCCGGCTAGCTTTCGCCCACCCAGTCGCGCGTGAGCAGCAGCCAGAACGCCAGACCCGCGTGGGGACCGTAACGCCGGAAGCGGCGCTCGATAGTTCGGTCCGAAACGGCCTTGCGGCCGACCAGCCGCGCATACGTGGGTCGCGTCCATGAATCCAGCACGAGCCGGGAGTGCCGGCCGAGCAGCATCATCACGTGCGCCACGGCGTACGGCCCGAGACCCGGCAGCGCAGACAGCCGGCTCGCCACCTCGTCGTCGGCCAGACCGCCGGCCGGCAACAGCTCTTCGAGGTCCACGGTCCCGCTCGCGACCGACTCCGCGAGCGCGACAAAGTATCTGCCCCGGTAGCCGGCGCGCGCTACGTCGCGATAGAAGTCCTCGCCGACCGACGCCATCGCATCCGGCGTCGGGAAGGCCCGGGCGCCTCCCGGAGCCTCGTCGCCCAGGTGTTCCACGAACGCGGAGACCATCCGTGTCGTTGAGGACCAGCCTGTGTTGGTCGTGCACACCGTCTTGACGACGTCCTCGAATACGGTGCTTGCGCGCAGGATCCGGCCGGCACCGGCAGCAGCCCACGCGAGATCAGGATCGTCTCCGGCCAGCAGGTAGAAAGCCGATAGGTCGTCGTCGAGACAGAGCATGCGTCGGAGCACGCGCACGATCGCGACACGTTGCTTCGAGCCGGGAGCACGTCCGAGCACCTCGACGTGCGCGTGGCCGCGGCGTCCGGGCGTGATGCGCAGCGTGCGCGCTCCCCAACCGTCGAGACGCACGGTGGCTTCGAGCATCACGCCGTCCTCGTCGAGACGCATGGGCGGCAGCGACGCGAGCCCGTGCGAAGCCAACGTGCGGCGCAGGTCCACGGGTTCGCCGGCCGAACCGCGGAGCGGGACCTCCATCGTCACCGGCACTTGCCGCTGCCCGCGTCGGTGAAGCTGGAAACCGGCTCCGCGGCGAACTCGAAGTCGTAGCCGCCCGAACGCAGCGTGAGAAACAGCACGCCGAAGACGCCGGCGCGCTTGACCTCGGTTGTCAGCAGCGGCTTCGGCGCGAGATAAGAACTTCGACCGCCGGTGCCGACGACGAACTGTCGGATTCCCCGATCGTCGTCGCGCACGCCCTCGGGGCTCTGGGGTGCGAAGCGCTCGTAATGATGGTCGTGACCGACGAGCACGAGGTCCGCGCCCGCGCCGTACAGCGCATCCCAGAAAGCGTCGTAGTCGTCGTTGCTTCCGTGACGGCCCGACGAGAACCGGGCGTGATGCCAGTAGGCGAGGGTGCAGCGCGCCGGATTGGCCGCCAGCTCGGCGCGCAGCCAGCGCTCCTGCGCCGAACCGGCGTGACATCCGCCCACGGCCCAGCAATTCGAATTGAGGGCGATGAGCCGCCACGTCCCGACGTCGAAAGCGTAGTAGCCGCGGTCGGCGTTGCCCGCACGGCTGCCGAAGTAGGCAAAGTAACCGGCGGCTCCGGGAGTCTCGTACTCGTGATTGCCCGGCGACGGGTACGTGATGTCTTTGTACCGCCCCCACGACACGTCGTACGACTGCCGGAACGCGCCAAGCCGGCCGTCCTGATACTGAATGTCTCCGAGCAGAAGCACGGCGGCGAGCCTCCGGCCGGCGAGAAGGGCGGCCGTCGCCGCCTGGCGACATTCGGAGGCGGTTCCACGGCCGCCGTTGAAGGCTCGATCTCCGGGATCGCAGGCGATGTCGCCGGCGGCCGCGATCACGGCATTCTCGGGCGAGGGTGCGATGGTCGGCGAAGCCGGAATCGACGGCTGCGACGACCCTTTCGGCGGCGATGTTGGGATGCTCGAACATGCGGCGGCAAGGAACACTAAGGCGGCGGAAGCGGCACGGACGCTCACGGGCGTTTAGCGTAACCGGCGCGCGGAGGATCAGCCGGCTCGAACGTCCGCGACAAGATTCTCGGACCGGTACGACTCGTGAGCCTCTAGATGCGGAAGGTCTGCGTGGTCTGTCCGGCGGGAACCGAGATCGTGCGGGTCCCAAACGTGCCGGCCATCGTCAGAGTTGCCGGGATGTTCGACGACAGCCGTAGCCGGATGAATCCGGACGTGTTCAAACCGCTGCGCTCGATCCACAGCGTCGCGGAGGCCACGTCGGTCAGCGAGACCACGAGCGTGTTCTCCGGGACTTGCGCGACCGGATTCCACGTCACCCCTCGCTTGACGTGGGGCGAGGGATCCGTGCCCGGTCCGGCGAACGACGCCGGTTCGTACGTGAGGTTCTTTCGCAAGCTTCGCGCGTCCACGAGCCCGCCACGCGCGCCGGCCGCCACGCGAACGTCCGAAACCCAGTATCCGTGATCGTGGACGAGGCCCAAGGCGGCATTGTCCATCTCCGGCATCGCCCGGTAGGTCACATGCCGGGGGTCGCGATCGACCTTGGCTCTATCCAGGAACGTCTTCGCCGGTCCCCACTGGTCGAGGATCGAGAACAGAAAGTGGTCGTGCGTAGGGAACAGGTCGAGCTCGTGCCGGTATCCGAGATCCTGCAGCCGCTGCTGGTATCGCAGTACGCCGGCCACCGGGACCAACTCGTCGATCAGTCCGTTCCACATCAGCAGCGGGATGTTGCGCAGGTTGTCGGAGATGCGCAGCGTGTTCTGCTGGTCCTCGATCAGGCCGCCCGTAGGCCCGCCGAGAATGCTCTCGTCGGCCGGACCGACGACTGCAAACGCCTTGGCGAACAGATCCGGATATTGCGACGCCATCTTGTAGGTCCCGTAGCCGCCCATCGAATAGCCGCTGACCGTGACCTGGTTCTCGGCCAAGTTGTATCGGGATGCAAGGTCCGCCCACGCTTCGAACAGATCCACCTCGGCCTCGTCGTGATACCAACCGTCGGGCCCGCGGCCCTCGGTCGTCAGGATGAAGGACCGGCGCTGCTGGCCGAGCTCCTGGATCGAATTCGGCGCGAAGACCGCGTATTGGTTGTACGTCGCCGACAGGGAGTGAAGCTCGAGCGTCAACGGCGCCGGCGTCTTGGGCCGATAGGTGGTGGGCACGTACACCGAGTACGGCTGGATCTTTCCGAGCAGCATCGGCCGGCTGGCCTGGGCGCCCTCACCGAGGTTCAGGTGGGAGACGTAGAGGCGGTTGAGGTAGCCGGACGCAGGGACGTGAGACTCGTTCTTCCCCGCCGCGAGTTTCGCGAAATCGATGTCGGCACCGAACGCGGCGACATCGCGCGCCGCCAGCGCGAGCGCCTGCGCATGGTCGCGCCAGTTTCCCGTACCGACTGAGCGCGAGCCGGTTCCGTTGTCATCGTTCATCGGTTCCTGGGAGGCCCTGCGAAAGCCGACGTTGAAGATCGGCGGCGGGGTCGATCCGTGCGCTCCACCCGGCTGCGTCGCGGTCGGCTGCTCCAGGATGGCCTTGAAGCTCTTCGCCGTCGCATCGAAGAGGCCGACGGCCAGATAATGCCGCCAGGTCGCGCCGGCAGGACTCCACGGGACCGCGAATTCGATCTGGTTGCGCGCGAGGTTGGCCGTCGAGGTGACGGGTACGCCGTCCGCTTCAGCGGCGGAACCCCACGAGACCGCCACATGCTCGAGACCGAGCGTGCCCAGGGAACCGATGCCGTAGCCCCAATCGTTTGTTCCCGTTCCCGCATCGCGATCGGCGTCGATGCCGACGGCGATCCCGGCGACGTCCGGGGCCAGCATGGTGTTGAGCGTCACGCGATAGGCGACGCCACCCGGGACGAGTCGGGCGCGAAACTCCAGAAGATCGGCCGCGTCGTGCCCGTAGGTTGCCGCATCTGTTGGGTAGACGACGTCTCCGGTCATGCCCCCGAAGGCGTTATCGGAAGCGTTCGGCACGGTGTCGGGGCCGGCGAACGGGGTGTTGGTGGTGTTGGCTCCGTAGGAGTCGTAGATCCAGTCCTGGAAGAGGTATTCGCCGCCGGCGTATGCGTCGGCGCCCGACACCATCAGGGGGGTGGCCGGCCAGCCGCCGCCGTCTCCGAGCTGCGGGGCGCTCGCAAGCGGTGCGTAGAGCAAGGGGGGTCCGGGCCTCGGCCCGATCGCTACCGACGGCAGGGATCCGGCGCGACCCGCACCGGGAACGGCGGTCAGAAGGGTGAGTACGGCGATGATCGCTCCCGCGCGGCGCATACAAGCCTCCCCGGCTCGGATTCCTTCCGTACAGGGCATTTCGCCACCCATCCCAGTTGTCCTGCCGGACCGGGGTCTCCATCTGAGTAGTTAGCCGCCACTCCCTCCGCGGTTCGCCCGTTCGTACATGTTCTCGGACCGCCGGCTGAGCCAGCATGGGAAGGATGTGGGAAACGCAAGGCAACTCGCGGAGGTCTCGGGCTGGAGTTCGCCGACGATCGCTGGGGATGGGCCTTCGATTCCCAAAATCTCTACCGGACCTCCGACGGCGGAGAGACCTGGGAGGTCCTCACCCGAAGTCCTTCGGATTGAATTCGCTTCCTGTTACGGCGAGCCGGTGAGGCCTTCGCGCGGGGCCGACACAAGTGCCGCCATGTTGCCCTCGGCGTGGCGGTTCTCGAACATCAACTGGTGGCAGGCCCCGATCTCCTCGAAGGGAAACACCCGGCCGAGACACGGGTCGATCCTGCCGTCGAG
Source organism: Actinomycetota bacterium (assembly GCA_046713235.1). Taxonomy (GTDB): domain Bacteria; phylum Actinomycetota; class AC-67; order AC-67; family AC-67; genus JBKKBZ01. The sequence continues at coordinate 20,315 of JBKKBZ010000119.1, forward strand.
CACCAGCCTGTTGAAGGCATAGGACTGCTCGTCGTTGGCGAAGTGTGAGCCTTGCAGTCTCTTCTGGCGCATCCACAAATAGCGCAGGTCCACCACCGCGTTGTACCCCGTCGTTCCCGCGCAGATGACCACCATGCCGCCGGTGTCGCAGAGAAAGATCGACGTCGGGATGGTGTCCTCACCGGGATGCTCGAAGACGATGCGCGGCGCGCGCTTTTCGCCGAGCACCTCCCAGAATTTCTTGCCAAACGCCTTCGCGCCGGCAAACCAGGAATCGAACGCCTCGGTGTCCTTCCAGTGCGGCAGCATCCCCCAGTGGTCGAACTCCTTGCGATTGACGTAGCCGACGGCGCCAAGCCGCTTGCAAAACTCCCCCTTCTCGTCGCTGGACACGACCGCAACCACCTTCGCACCCGAGGCGGTCGCGATCTGAATCGCCATCGACCCGAGACCGCCCGAGCCGCCCCAGACGAGCACGACGTCGCCCTCGGCGACGTCGTGCGGCGCCCACCCCTTCAGCATTCGGTAAGCCGTCGCACCCACGAGCGTGGGCGCGGCGGCCGCTTCCCAGGTGAGGTGCGCCGCCTTCGGCATGCACTGGTGCGCCTGGACCTTGGTGAACTGCGCGAAAGAGCCCCAGTTCGACTCGTAGCCCCAGATCCGGAAGGAGTTCCCGTACATCGGGTCTCCCCCGGCGGTGACCGCAGGGTCGTCGGCGTCCCACTGGCCGCAGTGCACCACTACGTGGTCGCCGACGCCGATGGTGGTGACGCCCTCCCCGACGGCGTAGACGATCCCGCTGGCGTCGGAGCCCCCGATGTGGAAGTCGTCGGGCTCCCCCAACTTGGCGTGCACCTTGCACACGTCAATAGGGACGCCGCGCGCCGCCCACACGTTGTTGTAATTGATCCCGGCCGCCATGACGAGGACGAGCGCCTCGCCGGGGCCGGCCTCGGGCACGGGGATCTCCTCGACCTGGAAGGCTTTCTCCGGATCTCCGAAGCGCTCGGGGCGGATCACCTGCGCGATCATCCGCTCGGGGATCTCGCCGAGCGGCGGGATTTCTCCGATTGCGTACCGGTCGCGCACCACGTGGTTTCCTTCTCCTGGGAACCGTTCAGTTATCCCCGAGAAGGGCACACAGCGTCAAACCGGGATGCGACGGCGGCCGCGCGGAAACCGCTGACTAAGCGGAGACTGCCCTGTGTCGCTGTAGCTGATGAACCGAAGCGAGGACCCGGCCCTCCCCCGCGGGGGCCGGGTCGCTTCGGAGTCCGGAGTGCGCTTCCTGCTCGACCATTGCGGCGGTCTTTCTGAGCAGGACCGGCATCCGAGGTGAGGCCATCAGCGTGATCGGGCTCGCGCAGCACAGGACGAGCTGCGTCTCGGCCGCGAGGGCCTTCACGCCGACTCCTCCAGCGAAATCGAGGCACCCTCGATACGAAGCCCGGGCCCCTCTGCGCCTTCCTTCGTCTCTTCCCCCGTCCCCACGATCTCAGACAGAACCCGCAGCATGCCGAGCCACCCGGTGAAGCGAGCGGGGTGTGACCCGACCACCGCGACCTCCCCCGTCGGGGGGTTGGGCGTCTCGAGCACGATCCTGATCATTTGCATACCCCGAGTTTGCCTGGGTCCGGCCCTCGAAACATCGGGCATCTGCCGGATTCCTAGGAGAACCCGGGAAACCTACGCAGGCCGGTAGGCCGAAACGCTGTTGTCGGCCGGCACGTACAACACCCCGCCGGTGATGGACGGGGGCGCGTCGAGCCCGGCGGCGTCGTCCACGATCCGGGCCGTCGGCGCGCAGACGCCTCGCCCGCACCCCCCGGCCGCGAAGGCGTACAGGAACCGCCCCCCGTCGGGCACGTAGAGCACACCGTTTGCGACCGTCACATTCATCGATGGGCCGTCCTCTATGACGACCTTTCCCTCGATCACATACACCGTCGGGTAATGGGTCATCCCGACGGGCCCGACCCAGAGCGGGTCGCACGACGCGGCTCCGCAGCCGCTCAGCGGGAACGTCGAGACGGCCAGCCCGTTCGACACGTGCACGTTGGTCTTTGTGAGCGCAGGAGCGCCTCCGCGAAGGCCGAGTGGGAGATTGCCGGTCCAGACCGGCGCGCACACAGGCCGCCCCCCGCAGCCACCGGCCCTGAATGCGTAGAGCCGGCTGCCGGAGGCGTACACCCGGCCCGACCGCGCCGCCGGAGCGCTCAACGCCTCCTCGCCGGTTGCCGCCGTCCACCGCGGCGCGCAGACCGCCGCGCCGCACCCCCCGGCCCGGAAGGCGTAAAGAGTGCCCCCGCCGGTCGTGTAAACCGTGCCCCGCGCAACCGCCGGAGAGGAGGTCGGGCCGGCCAGCGGCGCCGTCCACAGCGGCGGGCACACCGGGATACCGCACGCCGAGGACGAGAACGCGATCAGCTTTTCTGCGTCCACCATGTAGACCGCTCCCCCCGCGACGACCGGCGGGCGGCGCTTGGCCGGTGAGGCGGCCGGTGACGCGACCCCGCGCCAAAGCAGCGCGCCGTCGGCCGGGTCGAAAACTCCGAGGGTGCTCCCGCCGTCCATCGGCGCGTAGATCCTCCCGTCGACGAACGCCGGGGCGCCTACCTGGCCGCCGAGGTACGCCTGCCACAGCGGGATTCCAGTCGAGGCATTCCGGGCGGCCAGAAGACCGGCCGAGCCGACGGTAAGCGCGATGCCGTTCGAAACGATGATTTGTTCCAGGCCGGGCGCGGATACCGACCACCACTTCACGAGCGTATGGGTGTCGCCGAGGTCGATCCCGACATCGGTGGGATTGAAGCCGGTCTGGGCGGGGTCGAATTGTGACATCGGCCAAGACGAGGGCCCGATAGCCCCGGCCGGCCCCTGCAGCGGCACGACGGCGACCAGCAAGGCGAGAGCCAGCCCCGCGAAGTTCAAGTGTTGCCCTCTGGTCAAACTGATCCCCCGTCGCCCGATTCGTAACAATTAAACACTATTCTTGGCCAAAAAACAATCCCTCAATTACAACCTTGCCGGGCTTGGGCGCCCCAGACATCCGGCACCGCCCGGTGTTTGCTCACCCTCGCCGAAAAATCCGCCCATGACCGCCCGATGCCGCCCCCCGTAACATAGCCGGCATGGCGCGGATGGGTTCCGAGACGCCGCTGGTCGGACGGGACCGCGAGCTGGAGATGGTCCGCCGCCTCGTGGCCGACCTCGCAGCCGGCCGCGGCGGCGCGGTGTTGGTAGAAGGCGAGGCGGGTATAGGCAAGAGCCGGATCCTCGGGGAGATCTTGGCCGAGGCCCAATCGGCGGGCGTTCAGCTCCTGGCCGGCGCGTCCGAGGAGCTCGAGCGAGACCGCCCCTTCGGTGCGCTCGCCCAGGCGCTCGGTCTGACCGGACGCTCGCCGGACCCCGAGAGGGCGGCCCTAGCCGGGCTGCTCGCCGGCGAGCCGCTGCCCCACGTCCCCCTGTCGCAGGCCCCCGAGCTTCGATTCCGGCTCCTGGACGGCATAGCCACCCTCGTGGAGCGACTGGCGGCCGAATCCCCCGTGCTGCTCGTGGTCGACGACCTGCATTGGGCCGACCCCTCCACAGTGCTCGCCCTCAACCATGTGGCCAAGCACCTCAGCTCCCTGCCCGTCGGCATGCTCGGCGCGTACCGCCCGGAGCCGAAGTCCACCGAGCTGGCCCGGCTCGAGGAGACGGTCCTCGGGTCCGGCGGGTCGCTCGTGCACCTCGGTCCGCTCGACGCCGAGGCCGTCGCGGAACTCGCGACCCGGACTCTCGACGCGGAGCCCGGCCCCGAGCTGCTCCGCCAGCTCGAGGGCGCCGGCGGAAACCCGCTGTTCCTGACGGAGCTGCTGGCGGCGCTCGGCGAGGAGAACGCGATCACCTTCGACGGCGGTTCGGCCGACACCCACGACGTCACGGTGCCCGCCTCGCTGCGCCTCATTATCCTTCGCCGCCTCAGCTCGCTGCCCGAGGAAACGATCGAGATGCTCCGCGTGGCGTCGGTGCTCGGTCACGCGTTCTCGTTCGGCGATCTCGCGGCGGTCACCACCCGCACGGCCCTCGACCTCACCGCTCCGGTTCGGCAAGCGATCGCCGCGGGAATCCTCGGCGATTCGGGCGAGCGCCTGGCGTTCCGGCACGACCTCGTGCGCGAAGCCGTCTACTTCGACCTGCCGGCGTCGGTGCGCACAGCGCTTCACCTGCAGATAGGACGGTCGCTCGCCGCGGCCGGCGCGCCGGCGGTCCTCGTCGCGAGCCATCTTTCGCTCGGCGCGCCACCCGGCGACGAGCAGACGATCGAATGGCTGCGCCGCGCGGCGGCGGAGGCCGCGCCCACGGCTCCGACGATTGCGGCGGAGCTCCTCGGAAAAGCGCTCGATCTCTGTCCGCCCACAGGACGGCTTCGTGACGACGTGCTCTCCGAATACGTGTGGACTCTCGCGTGGTCGGGAAGGCCCGGCGAAGCGGAGACACTCGCCCGAGAGGCGTTCGCCCGCGCCATCCCGAAGCCGGTTGAGCGCAACCTTCGCCAAGCCCTCGGGCTGGTGCTGTTCCTCCAGGGAAGAACGAACGAGTCAATCGCCGAGTTTGACGTGCTGCTGGCCGATCCGGGTCTGACCGAGAGCGAGCGCGCGATCACGCTCGCGCGGCTGGCGCTGCGCCGGCTGTTCAGCGGCGACTTTCCGGGTGCCGAGCAGGCGGCGCTCGATGCGCGAGAGACCGGCGTGCGGTCGGGCAACGACCTCGCGGTGTCCGAGGCCGTCGGGGTCTTGTCGTGGGTAGCCGATTGCCGCGGGGACTTTGCTCGCGGCATCGCTCTGGCAAACGAAGCGATCGAAGCCGCAGTGCGGAACGAGCGCTCGACGGGGACCTACGTCCAACCGCGTTTGTACCCCCAAGCGCGCATCTATCTCGCCGCCGCTCTCGTCGACGCCGATCGCTTCGAGGAAGCCGACGTGGCGTTCCTTACCGGGCGGCGTCTGGCCGAGGAGCAAGGGGCACACTGGTCGCTCCCGATCTTTCACATCGCCGCCGGACTGCGCCGCTACCTCGCCGGGGACTGGGACGACGCCATCGCCGAGATCGAGGCCGGACTGTCCCTTGCCGACGAGATCGGAACACGCAACGGAATGGCGTTCGCCCACAGCGTGGTCGCGCACGTGCTGCTGGCTCGGGACGATCTCGAAGCGGCCGAGGCCGCAGTAGCGGCGGCCGGCGAAGAGATGGCGATCTCCGGACCGGCGCAGTTCCGAATCCATTGGGCAATGCGCGCGCAGGCACTGATCGACGAGGCGAAAGGAAACCCCGAGGCAGCTTTTGGGATCCTGAACACTGCCTGGCGGCTCGTCACGCGCGTCGGGATGCTTGCCGAGCACCGTGAACTCGGGCCCGATGTGGTCCGAATGGCGCTGGCCGTCGGAGAGACCGAACGAGCCGCCGCCGTCACCGAGGCGGTCGAGCAGCTCGCGGAACGCGCCGGCGTGCCGAGCGCGCATGCGGCCGCGCTCCGGTGCCGCGGCCTCATCTCCGGAGACGGCACGCTCCTGCAAAGGGCTGCCGCAGGCTACGGCGAGGCGCACCGGGCGGTGGACGAAGCGATGTCCAACGAAGAGGCCGCCATCGCACTCGCCGCCGCCGGCGACCGCGCCGGAGCCTCGGCTGCGCTCGATGCGGCCTTGGCCGGGTACGCACGAATGGGCGCGATCCGCTGGACCTCTCGCGCGGAAGCCGCATTGCGGGACCACGGGCTGCGTCGCGGACGCCACGGCAAGCGGACCGGCAAGCGCGTCGGGTGGGAGAGCTTGACGCCGACTGAGATCGAGGTCGTTCGGCTGGCGGCCACCGGACTCACCAACCGCGAGATCGGCCTGAGACTGTTCATCTCACGCAGGACGGTGGAGACGCACCTCTCCCATGTTTTCGGCAAGCTCGGGATCTCCACGCGCGTGCAGCTGGCCGGGGAGGCCGCCCGCGCCGGCATCGCGTCCGCCTAATAGCCGGCGCGTCTTGCGCGGGTGACGGTCGCGCCATAGCGTGCCCCCGTGAGTTCGCCCTCGCCCGGACGGCTGCCCAGCGGAACGGTCACGTTCCTTCTCACGGACATAGAAGGTTCGGCCCGGCTGTGGGATGAGTGGCCGGAATCCATGCCCGACGTCATCGCCCGCCACGACGAAATCGTGGCCCGCAACGTTGATGCGGCCGGGGGTGTTCTGATGAAGTCTCGGGGTGAGGGCGACAGCGCGTTCGCCGTCTTCGCCGACGCGATCGATGCCGCCCGCTGCGCGGCCGCGCTCCAGTCGGCCCTCGCCGACGAGGACTGGAAGGGCGGGATGGGGCTCCGCGTGCGCATGGCGCTCAATACCGGCGCCGCCGAGCCGCGCGACGGCGACTACTTCGGGAGCACGGTGAACCGATGTGCCCGGCTTCGCATGATCGCCCGCGGCGGCCAGACTCTGCTTTCAGAGGCGACGGCCGGCGCGGTGCGCGAACAGCTTCCGCCCGGCACCATCTTGATCGATCTCGGCGTTCACCGGCTAAAGGACCTTACCCAGACGGAGCACATCTTCCAGCTCTCCCGCACCGGTGACTCCGAGTTTCCGCCGATCACCGCTTCCCGCCCGCCGAACAACCTTCCCGTGCAACTGACGAGCTTCATTGGGCGCACGAGCGAGATCGGCGCCGTAACCCAGATACTCGAGTCGGCGCGCCTCGTGACGATCACCGGCACCGGCGGCGCCGGGAAAACGAGGCTCAGCCTTCAAGTCGCCGGGGAAATCCTCGACCGCTTCCCCGACGGCGTGTGGCTTGTCGAGCTGGCGTCCCTGTTCGAGCCTGCGCTCGTGGCCAACCAGCTCGCCTCCACGCTCGGAATTCGCGAAGAAACCGGGCGCAGCCTGGTCGAGACCGCCATCGCCGCCCTGCGCACCAAGCAAACCCTGATCATCCTCGACAACTGCGAGCAGCTCGTGGACGCGTGCGCGGCGCTTGCCGAGCGGCTGCTGCGTTCCTGCGCCGGGCTTCGCATCCTGGCCACCAGTCGCGAGGCGCTCGGTGTTCCCGGAGAGGCCGCGTGGCGCATCCCCTCGCTGGCGGCTCCGGATCCTGCGCAGTTACCGCCCCTCGAGATGCTGCGCCGGGTCGAGACCGTTCGCCTCTTCCTCGACCGAGCGGCCCTCGCGCGGTCCGGGTTCGCGCTGACAAGCGCCAACGCGCAAGCGATCGCGCAGATCTGCCGCCGGCTCGACGGGATTCCGCTGGCAATCGAGCTGGCGGCCGCCCGAGTGCGCTCGCTCGACCCACAACAGATCTCCGAGCGTCTCGACGACCGCTTCAGCTTGCTGACCGAAGGCGCACGGACGACGGTCGCACGCCACCGGACGCTGCGCGCGGCGATCGATTGGTCCTACGATCTTCTCCCGGAGTCGGAACGCTTGCTGCTGTGCCGTCTTTCGGTGTTCGCCGGCGGCTTCAGCCTTGACGCCGCCGAGGAGGCGTGCGGGTCCACCGACGAAGGGCGCGCGGAAGCGCTCGGGCTTCTGACGCGCCTGGTGGACAAATCGCTGATCATCGCCGACGACGTAGGCGGCGAGACCCGCTACCGCATGCTCGACAGCGTGCGCCGGTACGCGGAGGAGCACCTGCGCGACGCCGGCGAGGAGGAGGCGACCCGGCGCCGTCACCTAATGCGATTCATCCAGCTTGCCGAACGGGCCGAGCCCGAGCTGATCGGCCCGCATCAAGCGTCCTGGCTCGACCGGCTCGACATGGAGCACGACAACTTCCGCGTCGCGCTCGAATGGACGGGGCCGCGCAACACCGACGCCGAAGCGGTGGCACGGCTCGCGGCAACGCTGTGGCGGTTTTGGATGATGCGCGGGCACATCGGGGAAGCACGTCGCTGGCTCGACCGAGCGATCGAGGGCGCACGCGGACGAGCGGCACCGGAGATCGTGGCGCGAGCGGAGAACGGCGCAGGTGCCATCGCGTACATGCAAGGGGACTACGGCGCCGCGCGCTCGCTCTTCGAGGAGAGTCTGGCCGTTCGCCGCGAGGTCGGCGACCCATGGGAGATCGCCGGGTCGCTCAACAGCTTGGGAAACCTAGCGTATGCCCTCGGGGATTACTCCGGAGCACGTTCGCTTTACGAGCAGGCCTTCGAGATCGTGCGCGGCCTCGACGACAAGCTGGCGCTGGCCGCCTCCCTCAACAACCTCGGCGGTGTCGCTACCTCGCAGGGAGACTTCACCGTCGCCCGCACGTGGCTCGAAGAGAGCCTGGCGATCGAGGAGGAGCTCGGAAACCGCGCGGGCGTCGCCGAGGGGCTGTACTTGCTGGCCAACCTCGCGCTCGCACGCGGGGACGAACTCGGAGCGCGCGGGCTCTACAAGCAGAGCCTTGCAATCGCGCAGGAGATCGACGATCGCACCTTCGTGGCCGACAGCCTCACAGGTCTAGCCTCCGTTGCCGGGGCGCTCGGCAGGCCCGAAGTCGCCGCATTGATATTCGGGGCGGCCGAGGCCGTGCGGGAGTCGCTGGGCATCACCCTTCCCCCCTCGGAACGCACTATGCACGAGCGTAAGGTGGCGACCGCACGTGCCGGACTCGACGGTGACCGGTTCCGCGCGGCGTGGGAGCGGGGCCGGCAGTTGCCGCTCGAAGCAGCCGTAGACTACGCGTTCACCCAAACCGGGTCCTGAAACGGCGGCACCCGGCATCCGGTACGCTTTGCGCCGCCATGGACCTCAACTTCACGGAAGAACAGCGTCTTTTCAGAGAGACCGTTCGCCGGCTCGCCGAGGAGAAGATCGCCCCGCGTGCCGCGGAGATCGACGAGGCCGACGAGTATCCGCCGGACATGCACGAGCTGCTCGTGCAAGCCGACCTGATGGCGATCGGTTACCCGGAGGAGTTCGGGGGATCGGGCGGGCCGGCCGAGTTCTGCCTTCTGATCGAAGAGATCTCGCGAGTCTCTGCGGGGGTCTCTCTCATTCCGCTGGTGAACCGGCTCGGCGCAATCCCGGTGATGCTCACCGGAACCGAGGCTCAGAAGAAGGAGCTGCTCGGCGGCATCGTGCGCGGCGAGCGCCAGATGGCGTACTGCCTGACCGAGCCGGGCTCAGGTTCGGACGCCGGTGCAATGCGCTCGCGGGCGGTTCGTGACGGCGACGGCTGGGTGCTGAACGGCACCAAGCGTTTCATCACGAACGCCGGAGTCGCCGATACCTACACCTACTTCGCCGTGACGAACCCCGATGCCCCGAAGGGCAAGAACGTCTCGGCGTTCATCGTGCGGCGCGACGACCCCGGCTTCTCGCTGGGGCGTGAGGAACACAAGATGGGAATCCGCGGATCACCGACACGCGAAGTGATTCTCGAGAACTACCGCGCGGGCCCCGACGATGTGCTCGGGGAGGTGGACCTGGGTTTCAGCTACGCGATGCGCACGCTCGACTTTTCCCGCCCGACCATCGCCGCGCAGGCGCTGGGGATCGCCCAGGGCGCGTTCGACGTGGCGGTTGCATACGCAAAAGAGCGGAAGCAGTTCGGCCAGGAGATCATTCGCTTCCAAGGGATCGAGTTCATGCTCGCCGACATGGCCATGCAGATCGAGGCGTCGCGCTTGCTGGTCTACAAGGCCGCGCAGGCCGTGGTTGATCGCGATCCCAACGTCTCGTACTGGGCCGCGATCGCTAAATGCTACGCGTCCGACACCGCGATGAAAGTGACCACCGACGCGGTTCAGGTCCTCGGCGGATACGGCTACGTCAAGGAATTCCCCGTCGAGCGGATGATGCGCGACGCCAAGATCACCCAGATCTACGAAGGCACGAACCAGATCCAGCGCGTCGTGATCGCTCGCCGCCTCGCCAAGCGCTGATTC
>JBKKBZ010000120.1:0-3379 GCA_046713235.1 Actinomycetota bacterium
GTTTCTGGCTCGGCGAGTAGTTGTCGTACTGTCCGAAGCACTCGGTGTAGATCTCCTTTGTCGCCTTATCAATAAAAAAAAGGAAGTACCACGAGTAGGTCCCACCCTGGAAAGCACCCAGGGCTGCCGGGTCCCCGCCCTTCGGAGCAAGCGGCGCACTCGTCGTCATCGTGAACACCATCTTGCCGGCAGGCGCTGTCGCAGCACCGTTGTCGGCCTTCACCGTCGCGATATCCCAAGGCGAGTTGCACAGCGGCGCCGTCGGGTTCGGGTTGGTCGGGCAGTCGTACTGGTACGAGCCCCAAGGGACCGAAGGACGGAACGAGTTCTGCGGGTGCTTCGCGGGGTCGATCGTGTCTTTCAGCGTGTCGGTGAATACCGGCGTCGCCGCGGCCTGGCTCCCTTGCGGGACGATCAGGGCCGCGCCGAGAACCAGCAAACCGAGAAGTTTGCCGAGGCGTCTTACCTTCATACAGGTCCCTCCCCCTCTTTCCGGGCGACCCGGACGGCCGCACCGCTGTCGGACCGAAGTCTCGTTTGAGACTCCGACGTCCTTGAGGATTCACCGCCTGTCGGGGGATTTCCTGCCCATTCGGTGATCTTTTTTCGACGGTGGTTGTTCACGGCGGTCCTTTGTTATCACAGTTTGCCCTATATGCTGTGGTTGGTCTCTTACTGTCTGTGTTTGCCGAGAACTTCTTCTCAGCAGGAAAACATCAGGCCGGGACCAGGCCGTGACATTTCTTGAACTTCTTGCCCGACCCGCACGGGCAGGGAGCGTTTCGCCCCACCTTCTGAGAGCGAGCCTGCTCGTTCACGGCGGTCGAGGTCGGCTCCTCCCCGTGCATCAGCCGAAGGCGGCCGGCAGCCTGAGCTTGCTGCGTCGCGGTCGGCTGCTCCCGGATCACCTGCAGGTGGAAGATGTAGCGGACGAACTCGTCCTTGATCGCCCCCTGTAGCGCGGCAAACATCGCGAAACCTTCTCGCTGGTACTCGATTAGGGGGTCGCGCTGGGCGACGGCGCGCAGGCCGATCCCCTCCTGAAGATAGTCCATCTCGTAGAGGTGCTCCCGCCACTTGGCGTCGAGGATGGACAGCAGGACGCGGCGCTCGATGTCGCGGAACTGCTCGGCCCCGATCTCGGCTTCCCGCCGCTCGTAGGCTCCGACGGCCTCCTCGGTGAACTCGGCAATCAGCTCCTCGGGGGTGAGCGTCTCCATCTCGAAGCCGTCCCTGGTGAGCGTGGTCGGATAGATCTGGCGCATCGCCGTGAACAGCCCGTCGAGGTCCCATTCCTCGGGGTGGATCTCACCGGAGGCGTAGGCGAGCACCGTCCCCTCCACCGTCTCCCGGATGAACTCCAGGACCTGCAGTCGCAGGTCCTCGCCGTCGAGGACCCGGTTGCGCTCGCCGTAGATGATCCCGCGCTGGGTGTTGATGACGTCGTCGTACTTGAGGACGTTCTTGCGCGCCTCGAAATGCTGAGCCTCGACCTGACGTTGAGCGCGCTCGATCGCCTTCGACACCATCTTCGCCTCGATCGGCTGGTCCTCGGGGATCTTCAACCGGGACATGAGCCCCTGGACCATGTTCGAAGCGAACAGGCGCATCAGGTCGTCTTGGAGCGAGAGGTAGAACCGGCTCTCGCCGGGGTCTCCCTGACGGCCCGACCGTCCCCGCAACTGGTTGTCGATGCGGCGAGACTCATGGCGCTCGGTCCCCAGGACGTAGAGACCGCCCAGCTCCTTGACCTTCTCGTGCTCGGCCCGCCACTCGGCCTCGACCTCCCCTAACCGCCGGCGGACCTCCTGCTCGAACTCGAGCGACGCCGGATCGAGGGTCTCGTCGGCGAGAAGCTCCTGCTTGATCTCGAACTCCGGGTTGCCGCCGAGGATGATGTCCACGCCGCGGCCGGCCATGTTCGTCGCCACGGTCACGGCGTTCAGCTTGCCGGCCTGTGCCACGATAAAAGCCTCCCGCTCGTGCTGCTTTGCGTTGAGCACGTGGTGGGGAATGCCCCGGCGCTCGAGCATGCGCGCCAGCTTCTCGGATTTCTCGATCGATACCGTCCCGACGAGGACCGGCTGTCCGGTCTCGTAGCGCACGGCCAGGTCTTCGACGACCGCGTTGAACTTGCCGTTCTCGGTCTGGTAGACGAGGTCGGGCTTGTCGTCGCGCACCATCGGCTGGTTGGTCGGGATCTGCAGAACTCCGAGCTTGTAGATGTGCTCGAACTCGCTGGCCTCCGTCGCCGCGGTCCCCGTCATGCCGGAAAGCTTGCCGTACATGCGGAAGTAGTTCTGCAGCGTGATCGTGGCGAGCGTGACGTTCTCTTCCTTGATGCGCACGCCTTCCTTGGCCTCGATCGCCTGGTGGAGGCCTTCTGAATACCGGCGGCCGTGCAGGATGCGGCCGGTGTGCTCGTCCACGATGAGCACCTCGCCCTCCTTGACCACGTACTCCACGTCGCGGTGGTACAGCTCTTTGGCCCGCAAGGCGTTGTTGAGGTAGTGCACGAGCGGGCTGGAGATGTTGTCGTAGAGGTTATCGATGTCGAGCATCTCCTCGACCTTGTGCACCCCGGCTTCGGTCACGCCGACGGTGTGCTTGGCCTCGTCTACCTCGTAGTGCTCCACTTTTCTGAGGCGCGGCATGATGCGCGCGAAGGTCGCGTACCACTTTGCCGACTCTTCGCTCGGGCCGCTGATGATTAGCGGGGTTCGGGCTTCGTCGATCAGGATCGAGTCCACCTCGTCCACGATCGCGTAATGGTGGCCGCGCTGGACCCGGTCTTCCGGCTGCCAAGCCATGTTGTCGCGCAGGTAATCGAAGCCGAACTCGTTGTTCGTGCCGTAGGTGATGTCGGCCTCGTAGGCCGGCCGACGCTGTTCGGGGGTCATCTGGGCCTGGATCACCCCGACCGTCAGCCCGAGAAAGCGGTAGACCGAGCCCATCCACTGGGCGTCGCGACGGGCAAGGTAATCGTTGACGGTGATGACGTGGACTCCCTTGCCTTCGAGGGCGTTGAGGTACGCCGGCGCCGTCGCGACGAGCGTCTTGCCTTCGCCGGTCTTCATCTCGGCGATGACGCCCTTGTGCAAGGCCCCCCCGCCGACGAGTTGCACGTCGTAATGGCGCTGGCGCAAAACCCGGCCGGCCGCCTCGCGCACCGTCGCGAACGCCTCCGGGAGGAGATCGTCGATCGTCTCGCCCTCGGCTAGGCGCTCCTTGAACTCGTCGGTCAGCTCGCGCAGCTCCGCGTCGGAGCGCGCCTTCATCTCTTCTTCGAAGGTTCCGGCGCGTTCGGCGAGGCCGACCAGCTCTTTGAAGCGCTTTCCCTCGCCGAGTTTCAGGATCTTCTGAAGCATAGGAACAGATT
>JBKKBZ010000121.1:0-8567 GCA_046713235.1 Actinomycetota bacterium
GGAAGGCCGGGGCTGTATCCAGGGGGGGTCCGATCGCGGCCGCGGCGGGCACGGCTCTGGCCGTTGCCGGCATGCTCGCCGTGGCTGTTATGCGGCGTCGAAGGAGCACCCTGTGAGCCGGGCCCGCCGGGGACTGGCGATCGTCCTCCTGGCCCTTGGAGCAGTGCCGGCGCCGGCCTCTCCCGCAGGGTCGTGTGCGGCCGCGGAGGCGGCCGGGGCATCCCGCGCAGGGCTCGTCATCGAGTTTCCCGACGGATCTGCACGCCGCTTCTGCGTGTCCTTCCGCGAGGCCTCGATCACCGGCCTCGATCTGCTTCGCCGCAGCGGGGTCGATCTTGACGTCCAGGATTACGGGGGCGACCGGGTCACCGTCTGCGCTATCGAGGGACGGGGATGCCGTCACCCCGGTGGCCCATGTTTTTGTCGGTGTGCCGACACGAGCGACTGCGCTTTCTGGGGGTACTACGTCATCGACGATCGGGGGGAGTGGCGGTTCTCCGACCTCGGCGCCGGCGAAGTTACCGTTCGGGACGGTCACCTGAATGGCTGGCGATGGGGGAGTCACGCAGGGGGCCGGGGCGTGCCTCCGGCGGCGGCGACGCCGTCGTCTGTGTGCCGGGACGGGATTCAGATCGGTGCCGCCGGACGGGCCCGCCCGGCTTCACGGTCCGGTACGGCCGCCTGGGGAGGTGCCGGGCTCGCCGTTCTGGCCCTGTGGGCTCTCCTATCCCGACGCCGGACCACGCCGCAGGAGCCGGAAGAGCCGGCGCCGCAATGAGGGAATTCCATCCCACCGCGTGGCTGGTCTGGGCGGCCGCTTCGGCGACGGCGGTGCTGGCTCTCGATACGCCGGTCGCTGCCTGCGCGTCGGTGTGCACGCTCGTCGTCGTCGGCCGGCGTTTCGCCGTTCCCGAGGCCGCCGGACGAGCATACGCGCTGTTTCTCAAGATCGGTCTTCTGTTCGTCGCGGTGCGCGTTGTGCTCTTCGGGCTGACCGGCCATGCGGGTCCGACGACGCTCTTCTCCCTACCGACGCTGGCCCTTCCGAATTGGCTTGGCGGCTTTTCCATCGGGGGCAGGGTCACCGGGGAAGTGCTGGCCCACTCCGCGGTTGAAGGGTTGCGCATGGCAGCGGCGCTGCTGGCCGTCGGCGTCTTCCTGTCGGTGGTCGAGGTTTACCGCATCATCCGGCTGTTGCCGCGATTCCTGTTCGAGGCCGGCCTCGTGGTCTGCATCGCATTGACCTTTGTCCCGGCGCTGCTGGGATCGGCCGTGCGTATTCGCGACGCGCAGAGGCTCCGCGGCCACCGCTTCCGCGGAGCGCGTTCATTCCGGCCGCTCGTTGTTCCGCTTCTGGCCGGCGCACTCGAGCGCTCGCTGACGCTGGCGGCTTCGATGGAGGCCAGGGGCTACGGCAAGAGCCGGCGAACGGATCAGCGCCGGGAGGCGGCTTGGCGAGCCGTTGTTCTGGCCGGGGTCTTGGCGCTCGCAGCGGCCGGGGGTCTTTTGGTGGCCGGCCGGCGTGGGGCCGCCGGGATCGTCGGCGCCGCGGGACTTGTGATCCTCTCGGCGGGCCTTCGTGCGGTCGGCAGGGCGGTAGTTCGGACCCGATACCGCGCGGAACGCCTCGACCGGTGGGATGGGGCGTTCGTCGCGGCGTCCCTGGCCGGCCTGGTCCTCGCGCTCGGGGTCGCCGCGTTTCCGGACGCCGCGTGGTCCGCGTATCCGGCGCTGGTGAGTCCGGATCCCAGCCTGTTGGTGGTAGCCGCCGGCGCGGTTCCGCTCGTCCCGGTTCCGATCGCAGCCACCCGCCGCGTGCGACTGGCCCGGGCGTCGGCGCGCCAGCCGGCGGTTGCCTCCGCCGAGGCACGCTCGTGATCGAGATAGAGCGACTCACGTACCGGTACCCGGCCGCTACCGGACCGGCCCTCGACGATGCCGGGCTGACCATTGCCGACGGGGAGTTCGTTGTCGTCGCGGGGGACTCGGGCAGCGGCAAGACCACGATCGCGCACGCGCTCGTCGGCCTCGTGCCGCACATGCACGGCGGGACGTTCACCGGCCACGTGCGGGTGGCGGGTCGAGATACGCGTGACCACAAGCCCCGCGACCTTGCCGACGTCGTCGGGCTGGTCGCGCAGGACCCGGAAGCCCAGGCGGTCGTCGAGCGGGTCGAGGACGAGATCGTGTTCGGCATGGAGAACCTCGGTGTTGATCCCGTGGTGATGCGCAAACGGCTCGAGGAAGTGCTCGACGCGCTGGGCCTTGCGGCGGTGAGGACGCGGAGGCTGGACACGCTGTCCGGCGGCGAGCGGCAGCGTGTGGCGATCGGAGCCGTGCTCGCGGCACAGCCGCGCTGCCTCGTTCTCGATGAGCCTACGAGCCAGCTAGACCCGCAATCGGCAGAGGATGTCCTGGCGGCTGTTCACCGGTTGAACACCGATCTCGGGCTCACCGTCGTCCTGGTGGAACACCGCCTGGAGCGGGTTGTTCAACACGCCGATCGACTCGTCGTCCTTCGCAAGGGACGGGTGATTGCCGACGGAGAGCCGCGCCAAGTACTCGGCGAGGGCGTCGTGGAGACGCCGCTGTCTCGCCTCTCGCGCTCTCTCGGCTGGGAGCCTTTGCCGCTCACTATTCGCGAGGGGCGCCGATTCGCGGCCTCCAGGACGCGCACGGCGCCCCAGGAGCCGGCGGCTCGCCCGGCGGGAGATCCGGTGATCGCCATTCGTGGACTGCGCGTTGCGTTCGGAGGCCGAGAGGTCGTGCGAGGGGCCGGCTTCGAGTTGCGCCCCGGCGAGACGCTGGCGATCGTAGGTCGAAACGGGAGCGGGAAGACCACGGTGCTGCGGGCAATCATGGGCCTTGTGCGTGCCCATGCCGGCTCCCGGCTGGTTGCGGGCTTCGACCCGGAGCACACCGCGGTGCACGAGCTTGCGCGCCGGGTCGCCTACGTGCCCCAAGATGCCGGCTCCTTGCTGTTTCACGACACGCTCCGCGAAGAGGTGGCCTTCACCCTACGGGCACGAGCGCCGAGTACGGACGTTCAAGCTTCAATCGAGGCAGCCGGGCTCGGGGCTTTTGCCGACGATCAGCCTCGCGATCTATCCGCCGGCGAACGTCTCCGCGCCGCCTTGCTGGCGGCCACGGCGGGCGATCCGCCCGTGCTGTTGCTCGATGAGCCGACCCGCGGGATGGACGCGGCCGGCAAGGACGTCTTGTGCGCAGAGCTGGTGCGGCGGAGAGCCGCGGGCTGCGCGGTCATTCTGGTTACCCACGACGTCGAGCTCGTCGCGCGCGCCGCGACACGCGTGCTCTTGCTCGCCGACGGCGAGGTCATCGTGGACGGGCCGGTGCGTGAGGTGCTCGGTGAGTCGGCGCTCTTCTCGTCACAGATGAACAAGGTGTTCGACGATCGCCGGATCCTCACCGTGGAAGACGCACTCGACGCGGTCGGTGCCCGATGATCGCCCGGGTCCAAGGATCGATCTCCGGGGGCCTGACGGCGGCGGTGCACGTTCTCGGCGCGGCGGCTTTTCTGTACCCGTTCTTCCTCGGGCGAGTGCCCGGCGGCGAGGGGGCGGCGCATGCTTCGGACGCTCCGGTGCTTTTCTCGATTCTAGGAACCCTGTTAGTTGCCGTTGCCGTGGCCGACGTCCGCGCAGGGCGGATGGACGCCAGACGGATCGCCGTGCTCGGCGTGCTTGCCGGCATCAATGCGCTGCTGCGCCTGCCGGGAGCGTTTGGCGGAGCAAGTCTCATGTTCGCGCTGCCGATCCTGTGCGGGTACGCGTTTGGTGCGCGGTTTGGCTTTCTCCTCGGAGCCTCGAGCATGGCGGCATCGGCCGCCATCACCGCGGGGATCGGTCCGTGGCTGCCCTTTCAGATGTGGGCCCTGGGCTGGGTGGGAGGGGGAGCCGGGCTGCTGCGCCGGGGAACCCCCGTGGCCTCCGGCCGCTCCGTCGCGCTTCTCGCCGCCTACGGCTGGGTGAGCGGGCTGGCTTTCGGGGCGCTCGTCAACCTGTGGTTCTGGCCCTTTCTTGCGGGCGCGTCGGACGTTTCCTGGGTACCGGGGATCGGCGCCGCCGATGCTGCGCAGCGATACTGGCGGTTCTATCTTCTGACCTCGTTGGCTTGGGATTCCGCGCGGGCGGTCGCCAACGCGGTTCTGGTGGCCGCGCTCGGCCGGCCGGTCCTGCGGCTTCTGCTTCGGTTCCGGGAACGACTCGAGGTCTCCTGGTCGGGGGTCGAGACGGCCGAGGGCGCGATGGGGGTACGATGAGCCCGTGAGCGACGACGGAGCAACGCAGGCGCAAGCAGCAACCGCGACCGGGGATTCGTCTCCGACACGCGACCAAGTTCTAGAAGCCCTGAAGGTTGTGATCGACCCCGAGATCGGGATCAACATCGTGGACATTGGCCTGGTTTACGACGTGGCAGTGGACGACGGTGAGGTTGGGGTGACCTTCACCCTCACCTCGATGGGCTGTCCCATCGGTCCGATGATCGAGCAGCAAATCCAGCAGGCAGTGTCCCTGCTTCCGGGGGTTGAATCGGTGCGGTCCGAGATGGTCTTCCGGCCTCCGTGGTCGCCGGAAATGATGAGCGAAGAGGCAAAGGCGGCTCTCGGCTACTTCTAGCTCGGTGGGCCGGAGCGTGCCGGGTCAACCCCTCCTCGGCATCGCGGCAGGTCGGCTGGCTCCCGGCGGCGAATAGAACGAAATAGAGGAACGGGCGTGCTATTGATTTGGACCGTCCATCTTGACCGAGGGGATCCCCGATGAACCATACTTTCCGCCGAGGCGTTGCCGGGCTGGTCGTCGGACTGCCGCTGGTGCTGGGCTGGGCAACACCCGCAGCCGCGCACGACCACCGGATGTTTTATCCGCCGCCGGGCCAGGAGGCGACGGCACAGCCGGTTAGATCGATCGGCCCGGTGCAGGCCGGGGCTCGGGTTGCCGACGCCGTCTTCAGCATGCCCGGTGCCGGGGCCGCGGCGCAGGTCGTGCGGCGAGACCTGCTACTCACGCGGAATCCGAGCACCCCGCTCCTCTACGAGCAAGGGTTCACCACGCCCGAGGACGAGTGCGTCGAAGGAGAGTGTGCGCAATTCGAAGTAGCCGTCCCGGCGGGCACCGCGCCCCATACCCTTTACGCGCGCGCGGTGTGGCCGCTGCAGAACTACTACGTGCACATCTGGGGTATCAGTCCGCAGACCGATGCCGACGGCAATCCGATCGTCGTGGGGCGCTCGGCAGTGGCCGCATCCTTCGACAAGACCGTTGGTAACGAGCGGGCGGTTCCCCTCGCCGAGTTCCACGTCGCCGATCCCGCTCCGGGAACCTGGCGCATCCAGGTTCGCGCCGTCTTCGGCAACAAGATTCCCGTCGATACCACCATCGCGCTGGCGGCAGGAAAGCCGGTGGCCTACGAGCGCCTCGGCGTCATGGAGACGGCCGACAAATACTTCACGCAGAAGGTCTCCGTGAATCTCGTGTTCGCGGGACGCCAATGGAGCGCGGACGAGATCGCCGAGTTCCGGGAGCACATGCCGGCGGAGTACCGTCCGGGCGTCCTCCAGAAGCAAGGTTCCGACTGTGATCCGGACGACGACCGGGGCGGTGCGAACTCGGTCCTCAACTGGGAGGTCTGTCACTACGCCGGGACGAAGAGTCCGGACGCGGGGGGATACAAACCCTATTTCGAGCCGATCAAATTCACCTACGACTACGCGTTCCTTCAGGCTAACGAAACGTGGACGAGAGATCTGTTCGCCAAGGCGAAGTCGGTCACGCGTCGGGACGCGGCTTTCGACTCCGACGACGCGGCGGACTACCTGGCCCTCTACGACGCACACCAAGGCAAGGTGACGCGCGACCCGGCACACCGGGTGACCAACCCGACCGTCAGCGACAAGATCGATGCATTTGCCGTCGAGGATTGGATCTACGGGTCCCGCGACGATACGAAATATTCGCGCGCCTTCACCGATATCGAAACCGGCGAAACCCGTGACGGGCGCTTCATCACCCCCGACCTCGGCGGGTACTACGATCCCTTCTATACCGCGAAGGGGCGAAAGAACCTCGAGATCATGCCGCAAGGTACGGCGACGAGCTTTACCTTCTTCGTCCTAGACACCTACACCGCCGATTACGCGGCCGACTACTTCCGGCCGAGCGCCTATCACCACTGGGATGTATCGATGCGGATGATCGATCCCGACACAGGCGCAGAGGATGGGCCTGATTGGGCTCGCGTCTGGGGAGGCCGCTACCGGTTCTTCTTCCACGACCTGGGAGCTGGACCGAACCACTGGGAGACATTCGACTTTTTCGCCGGAGCCGTGCCGGGCTCGGCGGCGAAGCCGTTCGGCGACCCCCCGATCTGGGACTACTTGGCGGACCCTTCTTGGCGGGGACTGCTCGTCGAGCGTACGAGGAGGTCCGCCGTAACGATGCTGCTGTTCCGCTTCACGCCGTCGTATCTCTACCGGCCGGTGCCTGCGGACGTGTACTTCCTGGCGTCGAACAACTGGCACGACTGCTACGCCGATCCGGAATGTAGCCCAGACGGGATATCGCACACACGCCTCGAAGAGATCTACCAGCCGTCGTATGTCGAAAAGAATCTGTCCGCAGCGCTGCCGGGTGTCACGTTCACAACCGAGCGCTCCGACCCGACGCTCCAGACGTATCGATACCTCGGGTGTGCGAGGGAGCGGGCGGTCTCCAACCGTCCGGCCGAGAAGCCGGTGAGATTCGAGGAGGAGTTGGAGAGCCTGAACGATCTCGACCGGGGCGGCGTGATCCTCGTTCCGGATCCGAACTGCACCGACGGGGGGGACCCGATCCAGCAGGTCCTCGAGTACGCCAAGGCACGAGGCGACGACCTTGCCGGTGCAGGTGTCAACGACGCCGGCGCGTCGGGGTTCGTCGTGCGCCAGTGGGTCGAGGAACACCGCAACGAAATTGCGCCTCTCCGGTCGGGGCAGTTCACCCTCACGAACATCAGCGTCGTGTGGCCCGGTGTCACGACCTGGTTTCTGCCGGCTGTGGTCGGCGGCGTGGCGCTCCCGACGCCTAACGGCGAGATCTGGGGAATCTTGAACAACACGAACGACCGCGCGAAGCCTGCCGAGGCGACGAACTGTGCTACCTCGAAGCCGTTCGCCCCCGGCTGTAACGGCGTGCCCCCGCTCCGCGAGGAGGGCGTCGGCTTCTCCTACACGGTGCAGCACGAGGCGTCGCATTTCCTCGGCCTGTTGCACCCACACGACTCGCTCACCGTAGACAAAGACACCGACGGCAAGTGGCGCTACTACGGGACGTCGTACCGGCACTACGGCGACTCCTCCATGGCGCCGACGACCTACGCCGGCGCGATCGCCCCGTACTCTGTTCTCGACCAGGACATCATCCAGCGCGGGCATGTTGCCGAGTACGCGAAGATGGCTGAGGACACGCTCGCCGATGCCTATCTGCTCGACGGCATCGCCGGCCGCACCGGACCGTCGGCTATAACGCTCAAGAAGGTTGCGGAGTCGCACCGATGGCGCGACATGGGGTCCGATCTCTTCGCCGCCGGTGACTACCTGAAGGCCGAACGCGCGATGCGCAACGCCTTTCTTGCGGCGCAAGGCGTGTACGGGCCGGTGGTGCCGGCGCGCACTCTCCGGCCCGGCGAGAACGTGTTGTTCGAGGTCAAGGCGCAGCCGTCGTTCGACTCTCGCGGCCGTCTGATGTCCCTGCAGCGGCGGAATACCGGCGACGGAACGACGAAAGTGGGCGGCAGCAAGCAGCGTCGCACGCTGCCCTCCACCGGAGCCGACGGTGCGGCGCCGCTGGTCGGGGTCCTTCTCTTGGCCCTCGCGGTGCGAGCGCGAACGTCGAGGCGCCGGATTAGCTGATGTCTACGGCACGACGAGCGAGAGCAGCTCATCGTGCAGGGCAAGGCCCGAGGCGGCGACGCCGCCGTTCGGCAAGTCGGTGACCAGTCCGCCTGCCTCGCGTACCAGAAGGACCCCGGCGGCGACGTCCCACAGGTTCATCGGCGATTCGTAGTAGGCGTCGATCCTGCCGCAGGCCGTCCACGCGAGGTCCAGCGCGGCGGCCCCGGTTCGGCGGATGTCGCGCACCGCAGGCAGCACCCGCGCCACCACAGGGGCTTGCGCCGCTCTCTCCTCGACGAGATAGCCGAAGCCCGTTCCCACGAGCGCCCTGGACAGATCGTGCTCATTTCCAACGCGGATGGCCGTGCCGTTCAGCGTCGCGCCCTCGCCGCGAGCTGCGGCGAATGTTTCGGCGCGGCAGGGATCGAAAACGACCCCGGCGAGCGGCCCGTCGGGATCCTCGCACGCGATGCTTATGCACCAATGCGGGTGGCCGTAGAGATAGTTCGTCGTCCCGTCGAGAGGATCGACGATCCAGCGGATCCCCGACGTCCCGCCTTCCTCGCCCTGCTCTTCACCAAGGATTGCGTCCGCGGGCCGTCTTCCTCGAATCGACTTCCAGATGAGGGATTCGGCGTCTCGATCGGCGTCACTCACCATGTCGGTGCCGCTCGAC
>JBKKBZ010000122.1:0-19562 GCA_046713235.1 Actinomycetota bacterium
GGGGGGGGCCGCACGACCTCCCCGCGGAGTTCATGCGCTGGGAGTTCGCTGCCGCGGTGGCCGGGCACGTGCTCGGCATCAACCCCTTCGACCAGCCCAATGTTTCCGAAGCGAAGGATGCAACCGCGCGCGTGCTGGCCGGACACGACCCGGCGCCGAAGCCCGGTGACCTTACCGAGCTGATCGAATCGGTGCGGCCCCGGGATTACCTGGCGATCCAGGCGTTCCTCGACCCGACGGGTCCGGCGGAAGACGGACTCGAGAGAGTGCGCGAAACCCTGCGCGCGCATTTGGGTGTTGCCGTCACGGTGGGGTTTGGGCCGCGCTACTTGCACTCGACCGGTCAGTTGCACAAGGGGGGCGCGCAGAACGGGGCCTTCATTCAGGTCGTCGACGACGAGCCGGCAGCCGGCGTGTCCATCCCGGGTGCGCCCTACTCGTTCGGGCGGTTGATCTCGGCCCAGGCAGACGGCGATCTTGTGTCGCTGCGGTCGCTCGGTCGCCGCGCTGTGCGCGTTACCCACAGCCGGTTGCTCGCTTACGCGACCGGGATGTAACTGCGGTCCGGCCTCGCCAGGGCGGAATCCATCGCGACGAGCTCAACCAGCACGGCAACCGCGCCGCCGATTCCGCGCGTACCGGCCCCCATCTCAGTTGCCGGGGGGGCCGTGGTCGGCTCCTCGGCGTGACGAATCGCCGAGGAAAACGCGGCGCTAACCGGCTCCCGAGCGAGTCGCCCTGCCTCGCTCACCGGCATCGGTTCGGTCTCGGTCCGGGTCGCAAACAACACGGTAACGAAGATCCGCCCGTCGCTTTCCCGGACAACCGTCCCGATGCCGACTTGCGAATACTCGGGATCGAGCACGTTCGCCCTGTGGGTAGGCGATGCCATGAAGGCGGTTTGGATGTCGCGGATGTCGTAGCCTCGTCCGACGTTTTCTCCCGCCGCCGACCACAGCCCGGGAACCCGGTCGGCCAAGTCGGGAGAGTGGAAGATGTCGCCCGCCGACAGCATCTCTCGACTCTGCATCCGCGCGCTCGAGACGAGGTCGCGCTGCAACGCCAGGTGAGCCAATCCGGAGGTGCCTCGCGCATCGTTCGTCAGTCGGAGGAGCAGCAGCTCCTCGGAGGATAGGTGCGTTGCCGTCGCGGTCCCGAGCACACCGGCAATGGCCGTGGCGGCGATGACGACCGTCAACATGAGGCGTCGCATGTTGAAAGCAATCTCTCCTTGGGCTCGGTGTCCGGGAAGGCAGCACACGTCAAGGTATGGGAGTCGTAGTCGTGCGTCTATGGCCCGTTCGCAGGGTTTCGGTGCGCCGGGCCGGACTAGTGTCGGTGCGGGCGGAGTGCCCGAATCGCGCGCGCGGACAGCGCAAGCGCTGATAGCCCGCCAAGCAGCATGAGTGCGTCGCCGGTTCCGGTGCCCGGCAGCGGGTCTCCTCGAGCCGAACGCCGGCCGCCCACGACCGGGCGAACGGGCGGCTTCGGGCCGACGACCGGCCCGGTCTGCCCGGACAGTGGAACGTCGATGCAGCAGGTGCCGTCGATCAAGATCGGAGTGACGTCCGCCTCTCCCTCCGCATTAGTGCGCGGCGTCGCGGCGCTGCGGCTGCGAACGAAGGCGTAGGCGCCGAAGCTCTCGAGCACCTCCGAGGTGGTGGGACTTCCGACGACCGATCGAGGCACTACTAGCTCCCAGACGTCGGGTGCGTCGCCGGGGTTGGCAATGAGCCGTCCCTCGATTGCCACGCCCGATACCGGCGGCGCCGGATACTCCAAAATATGCGGCTCGCAGAGCGAGACCGAGCAGAGATCGATGCTGCGTGTCTCCCCGGCAAAGAAGCTCGGGCCACCCGGCGTGACCTCCACCGAGGCGTACCAGATCGGGTGATAGGGGCCTTCAGCCTTCTCCCGCTCCCCACCGACCCACCGGGCGACGTATTGCAGCGACGTTGCGCGCGTTGCGGCCACCGCCCCGGCGGTGTTGTCGAGCGACGCGACCGGCATGCGGATCACGAGGCTGTCTGCGCCCACGTCGACCGAGGCGCCGGTGAGATCGAGCGCGGGGATCGGCTCGGTACCGTAGAGCGGATCGAACGTGGCGTCGTCGTAATCGTCATCGAGCTTCTTGCCGGAAGCCGGCGGCCCGCCGACCGGTTTGCCGAACAGCCCGATGCCGCCGTTCTGGCGTGCGAAGGTCACGACCGGAGCCCCGCGATGATCGGCAATGCCGTCTACCGGCTCCGGAATGCCGAACCCGGGGGCGGCATCCTGGATCAGCTCGTTGGAGGTGTCGTCGTACGCGACAACGATCGCGCCGTCGCGCGGATCCACACCCACCTCGAAGAAATCGGCAAGATTGCGGTTTCCGCTCTCGACCGCACAGCCGGCCCCGACCAAACAGATGGTCCCGTAGTGCATGGGGTGGCGTGTCACCCGGACCCGCTCGATCGACGGGCTCGCCGACGTCGCGTTAGATACCGATGCGAGCCATACGTGCCAGGCCTGGTTAGTGTCTTCACTGGCGACGAGGCTTGCCGCGTCGTCGGTGCCGTACCAAACGACGGCGAGCCTGCCGCCGGCGCCGGCGACGGCCCAGGGCATGATGTTCTGGTTTGCCGGCGCGGCGCTGAGCCGGACCGGTTTGGACCACGTCTTCCAGCCGGACGAGGCCGGCGACGAGGAATACCAGATCTGCCAGGCGTTCCCATCCTGCCCGGCCGTGAGATCTGCGGTGGTCACCCACACGAGATACGCGTTGCGCGCCTCGTCGAGCGCGACGACCGGGAAGAGCCCGCCGGCGCCCATGTCCGGGGGCGTCGTCGCGACCTTCACCGTCTCGGCGCGACGCATTGCGGGATCGTCGGTCTTGGACGGATCGCGCGTGATGATCGCGACCCCCGGATCGCTGGGGTCTCCGCCGAAATTGATCATCGCGTCGTCACCCGAGACCCGAGGCTTGTTCATCGTCACCGCCTGGAGCACGGTTCCCGTTTGCTGGTCCATGACGACGTTGCCGTCGTTATCCGTCTCGTACCAGACTGTTGCCGGCGAGTACTGCACCCCATCGGTGGTGTGGGCGGCAGCTTCACACGACGCGATGTCGAACTCCTCGACGATCTCCACCGGCGACTTGCCGCACCCGCCGAAGAACTCCGCCCAGAACAGGTAGTTCACGGGGAAGGGACCCGAATATCCCGTCGCCTTTCGGACGGCCGCTTGGTCGGCAGGATCCCAGGTGGCGAACCACTGCCGGTCGATGCCGGTGTAGTTCTCGCGGCCGTGGACGTAGAGCCCGGTTTTCATCGTGCGCGTGTCCTCTTCCCACCGGGCGAACTTCAGCGTGTAGACGGCCAGATCGGAGTAGTAGACGCGCCCGTTCTTGTCGACGGAGATCTCGGTGTCGCCGCCGCCGGGGCCGAGGATCTGCGTTGCCGGTTGTGATGGAGATGTGACGGGGATGTCGTGCATCGTCAAGAACGTGCGACCGCCGTCGATAGACCGGTTCCAGATGCTGCGTTGCGTGCCGG
The DNA here is from genome assembly GCA_046713235.1 of Actinomycetota bacterium. GTDB lineage: Bacteria > Actinomycetota > AC-67 > AC-67 > AC-67 > JBKKBZ01. The sequence goes on from JBKKBZ010000122.1 coordinate 3,534, forward strand.
TGCCCCATGGGCCGCTGACGTGCGCCGCGCCGTCGGGCGTGATGCGCACATCGGGCTCGCCGTATGCGTGAATCGGGTCGACGATCGAGTGACTGGCGAAGGTAATCCCGGAGGCCGAAGGGGAGGCGTGCGCAACCGGCGGGCCTCCCGATGCCGCGACCATCGTCGCGACGAGCACCAGAGAGGCCGCTGCCGCGCCATTGCCGAGCCGGTGAGCGACAGAACGGCTGAATTCGATCGATCTCACCATTCGGATCATATCTCCCGGGAGGGGGTGACGGAACCTCTCCCCAGAGTTCTACACGCCGGGCTCGCCTTCCTTTCCCCCGCGGGCACCGGAAAGGCCAAGGAACTCGAGTCGCCACAGCCGGTCGCATGTCCGGCATCGATATGTGCGCTCCTCCTCGCCCGGCCGCAGGTCTTGCTCGCCGCAGTAGGGGCAGTAGAACGGCTGGGCCCGCTGAGCGCCTTCGGTCACGGCCGCCGCAACGACTCGGAGAGAGCGACTCGCGGGTCGGCGAACCGGGCGAGTTCCTCGGCGGTCAGGGAGTTGACGTAGTCGGCAAAGGAGCGGTGGCCGTTGCGTCGTTGCAAGTACCTCCGCAGCAGCGTCTCGACGTAGTCGGCAAGCTCGTCCCCGAAGACACGCACACCCCGCGCCTTGCGGCCGAAAGCGGCGCCGTCACCGAGGCGTCCCCCGAGGTGGACGAGGAAAGCGTCGGACTTCGTGCCGTCGGGCCGGGCGAACGCGGCGCCCATTAGACCGACGTCTGCAATCTGGAACCTCGCGCATGAGTTCGGACAGCCGTTCACGTTGATACGGAGCTCTTCGCGAAACTCCGGCAGCCTTTCTTCCAGCTCGCTAATGAGCCACGCGGCGCGACCCTTGGTCTCGGCCAGCGCAAGCTTGCAGAACTCGATGCCGGTGCATGCCATCGTCCCGGCGCGAAACGGGCTCGCACGCACGACGAGGTCTTCGTCGGCGAGCGCGGCGACGAGATCGGCGACGGACTCCTGCGGCACGTCGAGCACGACCATCTTCTGCTGGGTGGTCGTGCGGATCCGGCCGGATCCGTGCCGGTCGGCTAGGTCGGCGACCCGCCGGAGCTGATGGCCGGCGATGCGTCCCGCGCGGGGAGCGAAGCCGACGTAGTGGAGTCCGTCGCGCTGGGCGAAGACCCCGACGTGGTCGCGTTGCGTGGTGACCGAAGGCTCGGGCGGCGGCCCGTCGGGCAACGCAAATCCCAGAGCTTCGCGCTCCATCACCTCCCGAAAGCGTTCCGGCCCCCAGTCGGCGATGAGGAACTTCAGCCGCGCATGGTTGCGTGACCTGCGGTAGCCGTAGTCGCGAAATACGGATGTGGCAGCCGCCCACACGTCGGGAACGAGGTCGGGCTCCACGAACGCGCCGAGCCGCTGCGCGAACATCGGGTTTGTTGAGAGTCCGCCGCCGAGCCACAGGTCGAATCCCACAGCGCCGTCGTCGCGCCGAACGCCGACGAAGGAGATGTCGTTGGTTTCGTGCTGGGCGCACTGCTGGGCGCATCCGGTGATCGAGGTTTTGTACTTGCGCGGTAAGTTGGAAAACGCGGGGTCGCCGATGAATCGCTGGTGGGTCGCCAGGATCTGCGGTGTCGGATCGATGACCTCCTGGGCGTCCACGCCGGCGACCGGACAGCCCAGAATGTTTCTCGGCGTGTCGCCGCACGCCTCACAGGTGGTGAGCCCCACGCGCTCGAGCTCGTGCCAGATGGCCGGTACGTCCTCGATCCGAATCCAGTGGAGCTGGACGTTTTGGCGGTCGGTCACGTCGGCGACGTCCCGCCCGTACCGTTCGGATGCCCATGCGATCGCGCGGAGCTGCTCCGAGGTCAGGAGTCCCCCGGCGATGCGAATGCGCATCATGAAGAACTCGTCTTCGAGCTCCTCGGGCTCGGCTGTGGCGGTTGCCCCCGCCGGGACCCCCTGCTTCCGCTGCGTGTACAGACCCCACCACCGGAAGCGCGAGCGCAGGTCGGCCTTGTCGATGGCACGGAACCCTCGCTTCGCATAGACCTGCTCGATGCGAGACCGGACGTTCAGTCCGTCGTCGTCACGCTTGGTGCGTTCCGCGGCGTTGAGCGGCTCCCGGTACCCGAGCGCCCACTGGCCCTGCGCCTTGGGTCTGCGGGAACCGCGCGCCGGTCGCCGTTCGGCGGCTACTCCGTCGCGAACCTCAGCCATGCCAGTTCCTTTTGAAATCGCTCGTCGGGCGTACCGAAGTGCAGGCCACACTCCTTGTCGGCGTCCACTTCCCACCACCAGCGGCCCGCGCGCTCGTGCTCGCCGGGCTCGGTTGCGCGCGTGCAAGGATCGCAGCCGATCGAGGTGTATCCCCGGTCGTAGAGCCCGTTGTACGGGATCTTGTTGGCGCGGACGTACTCCCACACCTGCTCCCGGCTCCAATCGGCGAGCGGGTTCACCTTGACGATCCCACGGTGCTGTTCGTCAACGTGCACCTTCTGGGTCGCCGAGCGTGTTTCACCCTGATCGCGGCGAAGGCCGGTGATCCACGCGTCGAGACCAGACAGTGCTCTCTGAAGGGGGAGGACCTTCCGAACGTGACAGCACAGCATCCGGAGGGCCTGGTCGCGGTAGAAGAGGTTGGCGCCGTGCTTTGCGCCCATCGCCTGGATCTTGAGGGGCTCGGGTGCGTACACGTCGATGTCGATTCCGTATCGGGATCTGACCTCGTCCATCACGGTGTAGGTCTCCGCCGGCAGTCGGCCGGTGTCGAGGGTGAACACCTTGACGTCCGGGCGGATCCGGCTGGCCAGGTCGATCAGCACGACGCTCTCGGCTTGGAACGAAGCTGAGATCGCGATCCGGGGAGCAAAGGCGTCGAGAGCCCATTCGAGGACCTCCTCGGCGGAGCGGTCCTCGAAGTCGGTGAGCTGCCGAGCCGTCGCGCTCATCGTCGGGGATGCTAACACGGTTTTCACTATGGAAGTAGGAGTAACCCGAGCGGTGTGTGCGTTTGGTGGTTTCCGAAATGCCCGGAGCGAGATGAATTGCCGGCTCGTGGTGCCGCCGGGGCCCTGCGATTGGACGGTGGTCGAAAAACCCGTACGCGAAGCCCCCCAATCCGGCGTGTCAGCCAGCCTAGTGGACGCCGCGCTGGGATCGCGATCGAGCCGTCTCGGCCTCAGCAGCCAAGCGCGTAGCTTATTGCCGAGCAGACCTTGCGCATGATGTCGTCGCTGATCTGCCCAACGCGGTTGGTGAGCGAGGCCTGGGTGACCGTGTGGATGCCGTCGCAGTTGATCACCGAGGGCCGGGCAAGTCCGACTTCGACGTGGTCGACTTCGACCTCGGCGGCGAGGCCACGAACGGACGTGGTGACCTCCGCCACGGTGACGAGAGCGCGTACTTCAATCACTTCGGGGCGCGTCAATACCAAAACCGGTCGCTTCTTGCGACCAACCTGCGCCAACCAGAGCTCGCCTCGCGTCACTCCTCACTCCATGCCTCGGCTTGCGTCCAGAACGAGTCGGAACGTTCCGGATGTCTTCGGTAGGCGTCAACGTCCGATCGGGCCAGCGCGGCGCGCACCGCGTCCGCGACTCCCTGTCGGGCAGCCGCTGAGATGTTGATCCCGAGTTGACGCGCGCGCTCGGCTAGTTCGTCGTCGAGCGAGAAGGTGGTGCGCGCATAAGCCATACAAAGACGCTATCACTTTACGATAGCTCAGTCCAGCCGGTCAGTCAGCTCACCGGCACCGATCCTCTCGACTTTCGTTCGGAGGCGGCGGGTCGCACGGCGGTCACGGCCACTCTTACTACCGTGGTGGTAAGATTAGGGTCATGACCGTTAGAAAGTTCTCCGCCTCGATGGACGAGAGCACGCTCACAGAAGCGCGCGCCGTGGCCGAAGAGGAAGGGGTCAGTTTCTCCTCGTGGCTCGCCGAGGCAGCTCGTGACCGACTTAGGCTCCGTGGGCTTCGTAAGCAGATCGCCGCGTTCGAAGCAGAAGAGGGTGAAATCACCACGGCAGAGCTTGCACAGGTGCAGCACGAGATCGCTTCCGATCGGCCTCGCCGGAGACGCCGTCGCGCGGGCTGACGCTCGATACCGGAGCGCTCATCGCGGCCGAACGCGGCGAGCGACGAGTCTGGGCCTTCATCAAAGCCTTCGTGTCGGCCGGCCAGGTTCCCACGATTCCCGCAGCTGTCCTGATCGAAGCGTGGCGTGGAGGACGGCAGGCTCGTCTGGCCCAACTGATCCGCGACTGCCGGATCGATGATCTCAACGAGCAGCGAGCGAAGCGTGCGGGCGAGTTGTGCGGAGCCGCTGGAACGGACGACCCCGTCGACGCTGCCGTGGTCGAGTCGGCCGCTAGGCGAGGCGACATTATCCTGACCTCCGACCCCGACGATCTCCACCTTCTGGCGTCCCTCGTTTCTGGCGTGGCCGTTCGCCAAGTCGCGGACACCTGAGTCCGCGGAGGTCAAGATCGACACGATCGTGCGCTTGCGAACCGGTTATCGTTCCTCACCCGCACCGGGAAGCAAGAGATGACGGGCATCCCGGGGCGTCATCACGGGAGGCTGCAGATCCACGAGGTTTGTCAGGTGGTGGTCGCCCGACACGATCAACGTGGCCCGCCCCGCGCGCGCCAACGCGACGATGTAGTCGTCTCCCGGATCGGCGCTGATCCGCTCGACTGTCCTCGGGTCCGGCACGACCGTCGCCTGATTCCGCAACGAGGTAACGAACGCCGCCGCCTCACCAGATGTGATGCGCCTGCGGATCTTGGGATACGCGAGCGCGCGCTCCACCTCCGCGAGGAGTTTCGGCGACACCAAGAGGTCGTAAACGCCTTCGATCCACGCCAGCAGCAGCTTCGCAGGGGTACCTCCCCGCGATAGCAGCGCCGCCACAAGAACGTTGGCGTCCAGAACTGCCCGGATCACTTCGCAAGACGCTTGCGCGATCGATTGCGAGACGAGTGCACGGCTTCGTCTGCCAGCGCCATGGCTTCGTCCTCCGGTAACCGATCACGCGACCAAATCCGCTCGAGCACTTCGAGCCCGAGATATGACCGTATCGCTTCCTCGAACACTTGATAGTCGGCCTTGTCCTCACGGGCGGCCCTGACACGCATCGCTCTGAGCAGATCCTCGTCGGCGTACAGGGTGGTCTTCTTCTTCGCCATGCCCTTCAGTGTGAGGTGTTTCTGTCTTTCCGTCAAATGCTCCTAACAGGTACTCGGCCCGCAGGTCGGCGGCGTCGGCGGGGGTTGGTAGCCGTCCGGATGGTTCCGCGCGTTTTGCGTCGACGGGCCCGGCCCCCAGGGACACGTCCCGAGGTTCCCGCAGATCGACTCGCCCTCGATGATCAGCAGGGACGCCTGGTCGAAGAGATTCGCAGGGTTCGGTACGCCGACAGTCGGTGCCGGGCACGCCGGAAGCAGCGTGTCGCCGGTGGCCGGGGTACCGCTCGGGCTCCTGACGTTGCCCGACCAGCAATTGTCGAGCCCTAGCCCGTCCCACCCGAAGTCCACCGCGTTGTTCTTGAGGTTCCCGTCCACCCTGGGGGGCGGCGAGTACATCTTGTTCTTCGTGAAGACGTTGCCGCTGCTGACGAACGGGGGCGCCGGCGGATCGCTGGTCGGACCGATCACGACCGCCTGACCGCTGGCGAGCCACACGCCGAACTTGTCGTGGTCCCAGAACCAGTTGCCGTCTACGACGTTGTTGTTCCCACTGGCCAAGAACACCCCGACACCGACCGGGAGCGTGATCTCATCGACGAAAACGGTCGCAATGATGTCGGAGTCCGCGGCGTAGACGTTGAAGTTGTTGTCGAAGAACTTGTTTCGCCGCAGCGTCAGGTTGTTTTGCGGGTAGTTCGGGTGATCCGTCTCGGAGTCCGAGGTGAGCCCGATCGCGTTGTCGAAGAACTCGCTGTTGCGAACCAGGACGTTGTCCCCTTGCGTTCCCGAGTATCCAAGGACGTTGTGGTGGGAGCGGCAGAAGGCGACCTCATTGGTAATTCGTCCGAGCCCGGGCGCATCGGCCGTGCCGCCCGGATAGATCCCTGCGTCGCCGGCGCCGACCGCCTCACAATTCTTGAGGATTCCGTGGTCGGTGGCGAACATCAGGAAGCCGTACTCACGGCTGTAGGCTGAGTGCACGCGATCGATCACATACCCGTTGAGGTCGAGCACGTAAACGCCGTGATCGAAGGCGTGCCAGACCGATAGGTTCTCTATGATGACGCCGTCGGCCCGGTCGGCACGGATGCCGACGTGCTTCTTGAACTCGACGTCGATCACGACGTCCTTCGGTTTCGCTCCCATCCCCCGAAGGGTGATGTTCTTTTTGCCCACGATGGCGATCAGATTCTGCGAGTTGGGGTGATTGATATGGTGCTCGTACGTGTAGGTCCCGTCGTCGCCATCGGGTGGTAGCGACGGCCGGGCGCGGCTCGGCTCCTCGCGGTAGGTCCCCGGCCAGATCCGAATCAAAGCTCCGTTGGGCGCGGCGTTGACGGCCGCCTGGATGTGCACGTAGGCGCACTCCGCGGTCTTGCACACGTCCAGCACGACGGTAGGGGTGCGCTTCTGGTCCGGCCGGCTGCCGGGACGAGGCGGGGAGAGTGTGTCGCGCTCCGCGTGTCCCCAGCCGAATGCGGGCGCCGCGAGCACGAGCACGAACGCCGCCAATGCAAGCCTTCTCCGCGACATAATCGTTCCTCTCTGTCGATTGGCGTACTCGATGGGGATTCGCCCCCGCTTGCCTTCTTCCCTGCTAAGGCGGCAGGCTTGATCCGAAGCGCGACGATCCTGAATATGACTCGCCTAGGAGAGAGCGTGGACGGCGGCCGGCGGCACGGCGGATGGGTCCTGGCAAAGACCCTTCGCGAGGCGGGGGTTGAGCGCGTCTTCGGCCTCGCCGGGGGCCACATCATGGGGTTCTTCGACGGCTGCCTGACCGAGGGCATCCGCGTCGTAGACACCCGGCACGAGCAAGCGGCGGTGCACATGGCCGAAGGCTGGGCACTGGCCACCGGCCGGACCGGGATCGCGGCGGTCACGGCCGGGCCGGGCGTGACGAACGCCGCAACCGGGATCATCAATGCCCAGCAGACCGGTGCGCCGGTCGTCGTCGTATGCGGTGGGACGGCTACCGACCTGGACCACCGCGGGGCGGTGCAGCAGCTCGATGCGGCGGATCTCTACCGCGGCCAGGCAAAGTGGGTTCGGGTAGCCCGCGATGCCGGAAGGCTCGCCGCGTCGATGAAGGAGGCGCTCTTCGCGGCGGCGCACGGAAGGCCCGGGGTGGCCGTCCTCCAGGTACCCATGAACCTGATGATGGAGGATGCGCCCGAACAGGAGAGGTGGTTTCAGCGAGAGGCTCGTCCGGCTCCGGATCCCGCGGGGATCGAGGACGCCGTGCGCATCCTGTCGTCGGCCCGACGGCCGGTGGTCCTTGCCGGAGGCGGGGCCCACTGGTCGCGGGCCGGCGCGGCTTTGCGCGGATTCACCGAGCGCACCGGCATTCCCGTGACGACATCGAGCGCCGGCCGGGGGTTGCTGCCGGATTCACACCCGAACGCGCTCGGATACCTGATGCACGGAGGCGGAGCGGTCCTGGCCGCCGACGCCGTGTTCGTTATTGGATCGCGGTTCAACGCGAACCTCGTGTACGGAGGTCTGCCCCTTTTCAGTCCCGAGACGGCCGTAGTCCAGGTGGATATCGCGCCGGAGGGGATGGGCGGTCCGCGTGAGGCGACCGTTGCGCTTGCAGCCGACGTCCGGCTCACCCTCGACGCTCTGACGGCGGCGTGGGAGGCTCCGGCCGGCCGCTTTGACGATTGGCGGGCCCAAACCCTTCAGCTCGCCGGTATGTCCCGGGATCGGTGGCGTGGATACTGGGAGCACGCGCCCTCCTCGCCGATACATCCGGGACGGCTGGCCGCCGACGCCGTCGCCGCGGCAGTCGGCGTATGCGGTGAGCAGGTCACGTTCGTGGCCGACGGCGGAGACATCCTGGTCTGGTCGCTTGCCCAGTTTCCCGCTTTCCATGCCGGTCAGGGGCTGCACACCTCGACCCAGTTGGGCACGCTCGGCGTGGGAATGCCGTTCGCGAACGCGGCCGCCATGGCCTTCGGCCATCCCGTGGTCGCGGTGATCGGGGACGGGGCCTTCGGGCTGTCGGCTATGGAGATGGATACGGCGGTTCGGTTCGGCCTGCCGGTCGTCGTCGTCGTGTCGAACAACGGCAGCTGGGGAGATGTCCGCCACGAGACCGAAAACTGGTTCGGCAAGGAGCGCGTCGTCGCCGCGGACCTCCCCGGCATCGACTACGCGCGCGTCGCCGAGGGCTTGGGCGCTCAAGCCGCTCGAGTCGACTCGGCCGACCACGTGGGAGATGCCGTTCGGGAGGCGCTCGCCTTTGGAGGCCCGGCCCTGGTCGATGCCCGTACGGATCCGGAGGTGATCTCGGAGCTCCTTCGCGACCTCGCCCAACTCGGGCTCATGTGATCCGGCCTCGGCGTGCGAACCGGAGAACCCGCGGAGCGCAATCCGCGGCGGCTGCGGGTGCCTGACTAGGTACAAAGAAAGCGGCCGAGATATCCCAGGGCGGGCGATCGCGACGCTCGATCTTCGCTGGAGGTTGACCGTCGATCTTCGGCGCTCTCATGCGGCTTGCACGGTTTTCCGGACGCGTTCCTTGTTGCCGCTTTTCGAGGCGCTTTCAGCGTGGTTTCTGCCCATTCGTGAGAAGAAACTTTCACGTGACGTGCTCGTTGCGCCACTCTGCGACGCCTTCAGTCGTTGCCAGTTCGAACCCACCAGACAAAGACGCGACCTCGCCGAGGCGGAGTTGCAAATCAGGGAGGAACGATGCGACGGAGAAATCTGAAGGCGATGGCGTTCACGCTGGTCGTGATCGCCTCCACGGTCATGGGGGCTGGGGTTTCGCTCGCCGCGCCGCCGACGACGGCAAAGTTCGTCGACTATGCCCAGTGTGAGAACGGGCCCGTCGCGATCCCGACGACCGGCTGTGTAGCCTGGATCAACGGGATCCTGCAGTCGTCTAACTCCCACTATGCGGAGGACCAGGTCGTTCCGCAGCGCGCCCAGGTCGAGCTGCCGACCGGGGGGTCGCTGGCCGGTCGCAGCTTCACGCTGCGTTACCAGGCGCGCAAGAGCGTCTACCACGCCTACGACTCACTCGCTACGTGGAACTACACCCAGACCACTGCTGAGCGCTGCTTGGGTCTCCTGCCGATCCACTGTGTCGGCGGCTCGCCGAGCACTTTCCCGATTCCGGACGACACCACCGTGGTCGCGACGAACACGGCCGGAACCGCGGCGACGACGGGGCACATGCTTCCCTCCGGGGCCGGTCGGATGATGACGATGTACGGCGGCACGATCACCGGCGTCTCTGCACCGTCGCACGACGCGGCCGGAACGCCCGGCGTAGACGACTGGGCGACGGTCACCGTGACATACAGCGTGACCGCACTCCCCGCGAAGGTGCAACTGCTGTTCGGCGGCCACCTCGCCGCGAGCTTAGGTCCGCGCGGATGGGGCACCGGGTTGGGGTCGGGAAGCATCAGCGGGGGTCCGTACCACATCAAGTGGACCAAGGCCGACGGCGAGTCGATCGGCAACCGCGACAACCAGATCATCGGTGCGGCGATTCTCGAGCCGCCGCCGCCTCCGGTGAACCAGCCGCCTACGGTCTCCTGCCCGGCGATGTCGGTCGACGGACTCGCCGTGACCTACACCGCGACGGCGTCGGATCTCGACGGCAGGATCACCGGCTACGAGTGGGACTTCAACGCCGACGGTGTCTACGACGCCACGACGGCGACCAACTCCACGAGCTACACATACGCGGCTCTCGGCACCTACACCGTGCGCGTGCGGGTCACCGACAACGACGGCGCCACCGCCACCAGCGGACTGCCGTGCCCCGTCACGGTCACGATCACGACGGTGGCGCAACCGCCGGTTACCCCTCCGCCGGGGAGCGATACCGTCCTAGGGGTGAAGCGCTCGCGCAGGCTTCCGCGTACTGGGCTCGACCTTCGGTCGCTCGCGTGGGTCGCGTCGCTGCTGATTCTCGGTGGCGCCGTGCTCCGGCCGCGAACGTTCCGTCCGCTGCGGGTTGCGGTTGCGGGACGCAGCGAGATGGGAGTGCAGCTCGAGCGCATCGGCCTGGGGATCATGACGAGCCCGCGGCGGATCTACAGCCACCGCCGCATCTAAATTAAGACCCCGCACCATCGGGTGGGCGGCTCCTACGGGGGCCGCCCGTTCGTTTTGTGGGGGAAGAGCTAGTGGTCCCGTGTGCGAGATACGGGGAGGGGCGGCTAGCAGTGCGCGCTGCCTGGCCGGAACTCGGGGTTCCGGATCGCCTCTCGCGGCTAACCGCGCGTGGGTTCCGTCCCTCCCCGATGGTCCGAACATAACACGTGGGACTAGCGCCGCCAAGAGGCCCGGCGCCTAAGCCATGGCGTCGCGACGGCGCCGCATGTAAGCCCATCCGATCAAGGCAATGAGACCGACCGCGGCGATGAGAGCCGAGGGGTAGGGGCGCCGTCGAGCGATTTGGGGGACCTCGCGGGCGAAGGTCGGGACCTGCCGGGCGAGCTGCGGAGCCACCCGAGGAACCTGGCGTGCCAGGTTCGGCATCTCGCGCGCGACCTCGCGTCCACGCTCTGCGACGATGGCCGTGGTGCGCTGGAAGCGAGCGCGCACCGACACCGGGTTTCGAAACGTCAGGATCGGCCAGTCCCGCGATTCCGCCACAGCGCGCAACTGGCGGTCGGGGTTGACGGCGTGTGGATTACCCACCGCCTCGAGCATGGGAAGATCCGTCGCGGAATCCGAATAGGCGTACGACCGAGCAAGGTCGATGCGGTGGACCTCGGCCTCGGCGAGGATCGCCTCACGCTTGCCTTCGCCGTAGCAGTAGAACTCCAGTTCCCCTGTGTACCGGCCGTCCACCAATTTCGCCCGCGTCCCGATGGCATGCGGAATGCCGAGGAAAGCGGCCACGGGGACGACGATCTCCTCTCCCGAAGATGAGATCAGGTATACGCGGCGCCCCGCGGCCAGATGCTCTTCGACCAACGTTATGGCTTCCTCGTAGATGATCGGATCGATCACCTCGGACAGGGTTTCCTGAACCAGCGAAGCAAGCTTTTCGCGCTCCCACCCCTGTGTGAGATGGAGAAGGGCAGCGCGCATCTTCTCCATCTTGTCTTCGTCTGCGCCGGCGATGAGGTAGACGAGTTGCGCATAGATGCCCCGTGCGAGGTCCCCTCGGCCTATGAGCCCCTCCTTGAAGAAGGGTCGTCCAAAGGCCAGCGTAGATGAGCGTGCGATGACCGTTTTGTCGAGATCGAAGAAAGCTGCCTGCATCGCCCAGGATGGTAGCGCTTCTGTGGGAAGGCGGTCCCGAACGGTTCGAGAATGACCTTGGTGAAAATTTTTGGGCCGAAAGTGTCCACGGCTGGTTTGGATCCTCGCTTTAGGGGCATACTAAAGGGCACTGGGCTAGCTTTTGTCGTCCCCTGGCCCGATGAGGCGGAGTGCACAACATCCAAGCGTGAGATGCCCCCGCGCGGGGCCACCGCCCAGGTCCCGCGTTGCCCCAAAGCAGGCCCCGGTTTTCCGGGGCCTGCTTCACGTGGTGCGCCGGCGAAGTTTTTCGAGAGACTCTCCTCGAAGGCCGCGAATCCCGCGCGTTTTCCGTGATTGCGTCACCTTCCTGCCCTAGACTCCGCCCGTACCCGGGTCAATCGATCGATCGCGCGATTCCCCGGCCCTTCCTCTGGCCCCAACGGCCTTCCCACAGTCGTCCCATGGAGGGGTTTGTGAGCATCGGCGTGGCCTTGGTGCACCACGACGCCAGGATCCTCGACGAGGTCGCGCATGCGATCGACCGGGGGGAGGGCACGCACGTGGTGGGGTTCAACGAACGGGTGTCGGAGGCGGATGTCGTTCTTGCCGAGACCGCAGCGATCGAGTCCTTCGAGATCAGAGACGTCGCTTTGGTCGTGCTGGCGTCCCGGGATCCAGTTCGGGAGGCCCGCCGCGGATTCGAGTTGGGCGCAACCGGGCTGGTCGTCTGGCCCGAAGATGAGCCCGGTCTCGGCAGGGCAATCGCTGCGGCCGCACTACGCGCTCCACGCAGAAGAGACGAACGGCGTGGGATCGTCGTGGCCGTGGCCGGCGCGCGCGGCGGTGCCGGTGCATCGATGATCACGGCTCTTGCGGCCCGTGAGGTCCAGGACTCGTTGATCATCGATCTCGAAGGCGGTCCTTGCGGTCAACGCGCGTTCGCCCCAGATGAGGTGGGAGGCAGCCTGGAGCGGGCCCTTTCGGCTCCCACTCCCGAGGTGATAGTCGCGTGTGCGGAGCCCCACGACGTGGCCAGGGCACTCTACCCGGCGGCCGGTGCTCTTCCGCCGGAGAAGAGTGCCCTGGCGACTCTGCTCGAAGCCGCCCGGCGAACGGCACGGGTCGTTTTCGTCGACGCGGGCAGGCTGCCGGTGGCGAGGACGGAGGCCGGCGACCGGGTGGTCGTGGTGTGCGCCGACGATGTCGGATCCCTTCGCGCGGCGCGTGCATATCTCGATTCGGGAGGCGAGGCGGCGTTCGTGCTCAACCGACGTCGGCGCAGGGGCCTTCGGGCAGGACATCTCGAGCGCGCGCTAGGGGAGAAACCGATAGCGGTCCTCCGCCCGGATCGCCGCCTCGCGGTTGCTCCCGACCTGGGGCGGCTGCCGCGTCGCGTTCCCCGATCGATAGCGGATCTCGTCGAAAGCGTCTGTTCGTGAGTCCGTCGGAGCGCGTCGCCTTGCAAAGCCGCATTCGGCGTCGGCTGCTGGAGCACGTGTCCGACCTGGACCGCTGCGGCCCCGGCCCGGAGCGGCGATGGAGGGTGCGCGCAGCCGTCGCGCGACTGGTGGACGACGAGTCGGTGGTGCTCTCGCCGTCCGAGCGTGCGTCGGTGGAACTAGAGATTGCCGACGCGGTGGTGGGGCTCGGCCCGTTGGAGCCGCTTCTTCGTGATCCCGAGGTCATGGAGATCATGGTCAATCATCCAGGGGCAGTGTTCGTCGAGCGCTCCGGCCGGCTGGAAGCGGTGGACGTCGATCTGGGTGGGACGTCGGAGGTCCTTCATCTGATCGATCGCGTCGTGGGTCCGCTTGGACTCAGAGTGGACGGACGGCGACCGTGGGTCGATGCCCGACTGCCGGACGGTTCGCGCGTCCACGCGATCATTCCTCCCCTCGCCGTACACGGCCCGGCGCTGACGATCCGAAAGTTCGGTCGGGACCCGATGAGGATCGAGGCTCTGGAGGCAGCCGGCGCACTCAATCCGTCGATGACCTCCTTTCTCCGCTCTTGTGTTCGAGCCCGTCTCAATATTCTCGTCAGCGGGGGAGCGGGAGCCGGAAAGACCACGTTGCTGAACGTGCTCTCGGGCTTCATTCCGCGCAGCGAGCGCATCGTGACCATCGAAGACGCCGCAGAGCTCCGGATCGAGCAGCCTAATGTCGTGGCGCTGGAAGCAAGGACTGCAAACGTCGAAGGCACGGGCGAAATCGGAATCCGAGAGCTCGTGCGCAATGCCCTGAGAATGCGGCCCGATCGCATCGTCGTCGGGGAGGTTCGCGGGGGCGAGGCGCTCGACATGTTGCAAGCCATGAATTCCGGGCACTCGGGCTCGATGTCCACGGCTCACGCTAACTCGCCCGAAGATGTGCTCACCCGCCTCGAGGCCATGGTGCTCATGGGCGACGTGGCCCTCCCGCTCCCCGCTGTACGTGCGCAGATTGCGGCAGGCCTGAATCTCATCGTGCACACCATTCGGGACATCGACGGCTCGAGGAAGATCGGAGCGATCGCCGAGGTGCGGGGAGGTCGGGACACCCCGCCCGTTGTTGTTTCTCTCATTGTGTGGGATGGGGACGCCCATCGACCGACCGGCGATGTCCCCCGAAGCCTTGCTCAGCTTCGGGGCGCGGGGGAGCCTCTGCCGGCTCTGTTCTCGGGCGGGCGCTCGTGATCGGCGCCGTTCGCGTCCGAGCGCGCGTACGCGCGTTACGCGGCGAGTCACCGGCCGGCCGTCAGGTATGGATACACCGGCATTTCCAACAGGCGGGGATCGTTTGGACTCCGGGAAGCTTCGCGGCCCGGGCATCCGCCTTGATCGCGGCGGCAGCCGTCGCCGGCTGGTTCCTGGCCGGCTCCGCGGGTGCCGTCGCGGGACCGGCGATCGCGGTTGCCGTCGGGGCGTTCTGGTTCCGACGGCGCACGGCAGGGCGTCTCGATCGAATCGCGGCAGCGTTTCCGGACGCGATGAGGGCCACGGCCGATGCGCTGCGCGCCGGTCTTAGCCTCGTTCAGGCGATCGAGCTGGCGGCGGCCGAAGCCACGCCACCGCTCGCCCCCGAGCTCCAACGGCTGGGACGCGTCGCTTCGCTCGGCGAACCGATGCCCGAAGCGCTTCGCGATTTCGCCCAACGGTGCCCGGCCCCCTCGGTCGCGCTGTTCGGAGGAGCCGCGATTCTGGCCTTGCGCACCGGAGCGGATCTCGCCCCGATCCTCGACGGGATCATCGCATCGGCAAGAGAATCGGAGCGCGTTCAACGTGAGCTGCGCGCCGCCTCGGCTCAAGGGCGCCTGACTGCGACCGTCGTCGGAGGGCTGCCGGTGGCCTTTCTTCTCGTTCTCGGTGCCGGCGCGCGGGCGGAAGTCGAGTTCCTCACCCGGGAACCGTTGGGCTGGGCTCTTCTGGGGGTTGGCGGCGCCCTCGAGGCAGTCGGGTTTCTCTGGATCGGGCACATGGCGAAACCGTCGTGAGGAGCAGGATTAGGCGGCGGATCGCCGTACTAGACAAGCGCCGCGCCGGGATGCCCGGGGTCTTGGTTGCGATAGGAATGCGACTTCCGGCACCGTTGCGGGCCCGGGCGGCCGCAGGCCTTTCCTCGCCGAATCCTGCAATCCCTGCCGGCGTTGCCGGACGGCAGGTCCTCATCGGGGCCGGATCGGCGGTGACGGCCGGGATGCTCGCCGGATTCTCGGGGCGCGGTTTGCTCACGGCGGCTCTTGCCGGGGTTGCGGGATGGAGGCTGCCCTTGGTGAAGATCCAGCGGCGTTCCGCCGCCCGTCGCTCCGCCGTGCTTGCGTCTTTGCCCGACACGCTGGAACTCCTCGCAGCCTGTGCCAAGGCCGGCTCGAGCATTCGCCAGTCCTTCGAGCTCGCAGCCGAGCACGATCCGGGACCTCTCGGAGAAGCCATGAGGCAGGCGGTGCGTGCCATCGAGCACGGAGCCCCTGCTCGCGCCGTCTACCTCGATCTCGCCGAGCGAACCGGCGTGCCGGAGTTGAACACCGTTGCGGCGACCTTGCGCCGATGCGAATCCCTCGGCACATCCGTCGCCGGAACCTTGGCAGCGCTTGCCGCCGACATGCGCGATCGGCGGCGATCGCGCGCCGACGAAGAGGCTCGGCGCCTTCCGGTGCGCGTTCTCTTCCCGGTCGTGCTGTGTTTCCTTCCGGCGTTCGTGTTGCTGACGATCGCGCCGGTACTTGTCGTCGCGCTCCGAGGATTTCGGGGCGCGTGAGTCGTGCGACCGTCGCACGGCGGGGGGAGCTGGGATGAAGGGAAAGGGAGTTAGATGCTGATCGATCTATTACGGAGTGGCCTCGGATCGTTGCGGCGCCGGCTGAGGCGGGAGGAGGGTGCGGTAACGGCCGAATACACACTCGTCACGCTGGTCGGGGCGACCGTCGCACTCCTGCTCATGAACTGGGCCAAGGGCGGAGCCCTGGCGGAGTTCTTCCAGACGATCTTCGACAAGGTCGTTGCGCTGTTCAGCTAGGTGCGGTTGGGGCCGGCGCCGAAGGCGCCGGCCCCCCTGCGGCATGGAAGCTGTGACCGCCGCGACCCCACGGGCCGAACTGGGAGCCGCCTCGGTCGAAATAGCACCGGTCCTGCCGCTGGTTGCCGTT
>JBKKBZ010000123.1:0-7136 GCA_046713235.1 Actinomycetota bacterium
GGTCAACCCTGCGCCAACTGTAGCTGTGGTCCTTCCGGGGAACACGTGACGAATGCAAGCCCAAGCGAGGGCGCGCCGCCACCTAATAATTCGGGCAATCTTGTTAGCGCCTGGAGCAATATTATGGCGGCGCTCGGGCCCCCCGCGACGATGAACTTGGCGATGCGCGCCGCCCACCGCTCCTCGCCGTACTCGCGAAGGATGCGCGTGAGTTCGCGCTCGCCGAACGTGTTGCAGATCTCTGCGGCAGTAACCGGGGAGGCAGGGTCCATGCGCATGTCCAGAGGCGCGTCGTGCTGGTAGGAAAAGCCGCGCTCCGGCCGGTCGAAGTGCATCGAGCTGACCCCGAGGTCGTAGAGCACTCCGTGCACCGGTCCCCAGCCACTCGCCCCCACGATTTCCTCCAAGTCGTCGAAGTTTCCCTGCACCAGCCGAACCCGCTCTCCGTGGGCTCCGAGCCGCCTCCCGGCCGCTTCGATCGCCTGCGGATCGCGGTCGATCCCGATCAACCGTCCTTGTTCTCCCATTGCCGCCAGCAGCCGTTCCGCGTGGCCACCGGCGCCGATCGTTGCGTCCACCACGACCCGCTCCCCCTGCTCCGGCGCCAGGATCGCGGTCACCTCTTCCAGCAGGACCGGGACATGCTCCGGCCCGGTCATAAGTGCTCCTCAACGAACGGCGAACACCCGCACGACCGCAAACGCCAGTCCGACGTACGCTCCAAGACTCGACACCGCGAAGCCGAGCAGCACGAGGCTCTCGCCCAGCTCACGGACCGGGCGACCAACGTGCCCCTCATCTCGCTGCGCCATTGCTCAGGTTCCTCCTTAGATCGGGAGATCCGGATGAGCTTCTCCGAACTCCGCGAAGGTCTCGTCCATCTGCGGGACTCGTGCCGCCCATCTACCGCGGTCCCAGATCTCCACCCGGTCTCCCGCACCGATCACCGTCACATCGCGTTGCAGCTCCGCGTATCGCCGAAGCGTCTCAGGGATAGCCATGCGACCTTGCCGGTCGATCAATTGCTCGCTCGCGCTTCCGTAGACGACGCGCTGAAGATCGCGAGCCTTTCCACCTATCTCCTTCAACCTCTCCGAGAGCGTGCCGAAATCGTCCGATGGCAACAGGTAGACGCAACCGTCGCGTCCCTTGAAGACCACGAGCCGGGCAAGCCGATCGCGAAACTTGACCGGAAGGATGAGCCTTCCCTTCGCGTCCAGCGAATGCTCGAACTCTCCGATAAACACTCATGTCCCTCCGCTGTCCTCCACTTTGCGCCACGATACGCCACTGTGCTGCGTGAAGTCAACTGTTTCTTGCAGTGAATGCATGATCATTAAAGATCATTTCTGTGCGTGGTGTGTCAATCGAACAGACGTTCGTTGCGTCGCCGCCGACTTCAGTTAGCCGCTTCACGCACTGGTGCCCGTCTCCTCGCATCCGGCGGCGTTAACGCCCCTTCCACCAAACTCTTGGACGCCCTGCCTTGATGCCGCCGCGGCCCTACCTTTGGGCCACGCCCGGGCGACAGCGAGACGAGGTGAGGTCGGTTGGCAATCGACTCCCGCAATGCAGACCGGGCAAGGCCCCTGGCGATCGCGATAATCGCCGCCGGCGCCCTGCGCGTCGCAAGCGTGGCTATTCATTGCGAGGCCGTACGGGTGGGACGAACAATCCGTCGTCGTCGTCGGCGCCGCGATGGTCTTCGCGTTCACGATCCCCGGCGCCCCTCATTGCGCGCGGGCGGCCCGGCTTCCTGCGAGGCGGAGATCCGGCGCGCTTGCATTGCGGAGGTCGCCGAATTTCTCTAGCTTTTTTCGCTCAATAGCGCCCGTGCCCACGTATTGCTAGGGGTTTTCTAGCTACTCGCTCCTGTGACCTTTTTCACACATTCCGGCCTTGTCCTGCTTTATCCGCTGCGCTATGAACCCTCTGAGAGCAATTCTCGACATGGGTACGTCGGGACGAAGCCGTGCCGGCAAGCGACTGGAAGGAGTACGCATGCTGTCCGGAGCGTCCGGCATCAGGCCACGGCCGCGGCCGCTTGTGATCGTGTCGGGTGCGCTCCTTATCCTTGCTCTCCTTCTCATTGTTGCCGCCCTCCTCCACCGATACACGGGCTTCCGTTTCCGGTCGGGTCCAGCGGCGACCGGTTTCGTTTCAGGTCGGGTGACGTTTGTCTCGGAAGATGGGAGCAGCCTATGTATCCGGGCGGCGAGCGGCCGAGTGACCTGTGCTATTCCAAGGCTCGATCCCGCAGCTTCGCTTCCTTCCAGAGGCGACAACGTGAAAGCCTTCTTCGCCCTCTTTCCCGTTGACGCGGAGGCCAATCTCCGTACCGTAGCCTGGCTGACTTTCTTCCCTTAGCCGTGAAGCGCTCTCAGTCCCCTAGAAGCTTCCGAAGGCTTCGCCCGTACGGCTGCCGCCTTGCCGGTGATCGCGGGTGGGCGGAGTCAAACAACCAGCGAGGTCATCGCGCTACGCGGGCGCCTGGGCCGGCGCGCGCTTCAGCCCCGCCTTATGGAGGTAGGGCTCCCACTTCGGGTCGACCCGTCCGACGGCGACGATGATCCAGACCGTCTCGTGCGGCGCCGTGGGCTTACTGCGCAGCCGCAGCCCGGCCTCGGCCGGCATCCGGTTCTCCTTCTGCGTGTTGCAGCGTTTGCAGGCGGCGACCACGTTCTCCCACGTGTGCGTGCCTCCCCGGCTTCGAGGAATGACGTGGTCCACGTTCTCCGCAGTCGTGCCGCAGTACTGGCAGAGGAAATGATCCCGCACGAAGACCGCGCGGCGGGACAGAGTCGCCCTTGCGCGGTACGGCACCCGCACGAAGTACTTGAGGCGGATCACCGAGGGGATTGGAACCTGGGTGCGCTCCGAGTGGAAGACGCCGCCGTCCTGGTGGACGATCTCAGCCTTCTGCTTGAGGACTAGGACGACCGCGCGCCGAATCGAAACGACGCAGAGAGGCTCGAACGTCGCATTGAGGACGAGCGTTCTTCCCAACTGGCAGTCCTCCGCGCGTAACGATTGCCGCAGGTTGGCGCGAGTATACCAGGGGGTTTGTGCGCAGACCGGCCCTCTTCAGGGCCTGAGAACCCCTTGTTTGGCCACGATCCGGCCGTCCCGGATCTCCTCGGCATAATGACAGGAAACGACGTGGCCGGGCTCGAGGCCACGCAGGGCCGGCACCTCGTCGTGGCAACGGGTCGCCTGCCGGAACGGGCAGCGAGTGTGGAAGCGACACCCGGGCGGTGGGTCGGCCGGCGACGGGAGATCCCCGGAGAGAAGGATTCGGTCTCGCGTCAGCTCGACGTCGGGATCCGGGATGGGGATCGCCGACAACAGCGCGATCGTGTACGGGTGAAGCGGGGTCACGTAGATGTCGTCTGCCGATGCAACCTCGACAATCGTGCCCAGGTACATCACTGCGATCCGGTCGGAGATGTGCCGGACTACGGCCAGATCATGCGACACGAATAGATAGGTCAGTCCGAGAGCGTCCTGCAGCTCCTCGAGCAGGTTGAGAATCTGGGCCTGGATCGAGACATCGAGGGCCGAGACCGGCTCGTCGGCCCCCACGAAATCCGGTCGCAAAGCGAGGGCCCGCGCGATGCCGACTCGCTGGCGCTGCCCGCCGGAGAACTCGTGGGGGTAACGGTTACCCGCCCCGGCGGGGAGACCGACGATCTCCAGGAGCTCCCGCACCCGCAGATCGGCATCCTTCCTCGACGCCAGTCGATGCTCCCGAAGCGGCTCGCTCACGATAGAAGAGATGCTCTGGCGCGGGTCCAGGCTGGCGAAGGGATCCTGGAAGATCATCTGCATCCGGCGCCGGAGCCGCCGCAGCTCCTCGCCGCGAAGATGTGTCACGTCTTGCCCGTCGAACACGATGCGGCCGGCGGTTGGCTCGACGAGCCTGAGCACGGCACGCCCTACCGTCGTCTTCCCGCACCCGGACTCCCCCACCAGACCGAGCGTCTCGCCGCGCGCGATGGACAGATCCACTCCGTCGACGGCACGGACGGCGCCGACCCTGCGCTCGATCACGATGCCTTCCGTGATCGGGAAGTGCACGTTCAATCCCTCGATCTGGAGTAGGGGGCCGTCCGGGTTCATCGAACCGGCTCCTCGAGGCCAACCGGGTTGAAGCACCGCAACTCACGTGCAGCACCGGTCGTCTCCAACGGCGGCGTCGCGCCGATGCACGGCTCGATCCGGCTGGCACACCGCGGCGCGAAGGCGCACCCGGTCGTCCACGGGATCGTGTCACGAGGCGATCCGGCGATCGGATGAAGCGGCTCACCGCGCGGTGCGTCGAGACGCGGCACCGATCCGAGCAGCCCGACGGTATACGGATGGTGGGGTTTCCGGAACAATTCTCGCCGCTCTCCCGACTCGACGATTCGCCCCGAGTACATCACGTGGACGTTCTCACAGGTCCCCGCGACGACCCCGAGGTCGTGCGTGATGAGGATCAACGCTGTGTTTCGCTCGCGAATCAAGGCCTTCAGCAATTCCAGGATCTGCGCCTGAATCGTCACGTCGAGCGCCGTCGTCGGCTCGTCGGCGATGAGAAGCTCTGGTTCACAGGCCAGCGCCATCGCGATCATCGCGCGCTGACGCATTCCCCCAGAGAACTGATGCGGGTAGTCGCCGAGACGTCGCCGGGCTTCGGGAATGCCGACGGAATCGAGTAGCGCGACGGCTCGATCATTCGCTTCCGCCTTCTTCAGCTCGAAATGACGCACCAGCACTTCGGTCAACTGACGGCCGATGGTAAGAACCGGATTCAACGACGTCATCGGATCCTGAAAGATCATCGCGATGCGCCGGCCCCGGATCTCGCGCATCTCTTCGTCGGGCAAGCCCAGCAAATCGGTTCCCGCGAGCGTGACCGACCCCGACACCATCGCGGTGGCCGGCAACAATCCCAGGACGGCCAGAGAAGTCACGCTCTTGCCGCAGCCCGACTCCCCGACGATGCCCAGAGTCTGTCCGGCCTCGACGTCGAAGCTGACTCCGTCCACGGCACGAACGTCGGGCCGCCAGCGCTGGCGGAAGAGGACGTTCAGGTCTCGAACCGACAGCAGCGGTTGCATATCAACGCCTCAACTTCGGATCGAGGGCCTCGCGCAGGCCGTCGCCGACCAAATTGAAACCGAGGACGGAGATCACGATCGCGGCACCCGGGAAGATCGCAAGCTGGGGCGCGTGCACCAAGAACTTCTGCGTGTCGGCCAGCATCCGGCCCCACTCGGGAATCGCCGGATCTGAAGAACCGAGCCCGAGAAACGCCAGGCCTGCGGCGTCGATGATCGCCGTCGCGAGAGCAAGCGTTGCCTGGACGATCACAGGGGCGATGGCGTTCGGCAACATGTGGGCCAGGACGATCCGGTGGCGACGAACGCCGACTGCACGAGCCGCGAGCACATAGTCGGTCTCGCGTTGCGCGAGCATCGCACCGCGAAGAAGCCGGGCGAAGATCGGTACGTTGACCACCGCGATCGCAATCATGACCGACACGAGGCTGCGCCCGAGCGTGGCCGCTACGGCGATGGCGAACAGCAACCCGGGGACGGCGAGCATCATGTCCATAAGCCGCATGATGAGGTTGTCTACCCAGCCGGCCGCCGCTCCGGCGAGCGCCCCAAGCGCCATCCCCGCCATCGCGCCGAGTGAGAGCGACACCACGCCGATGACGAGGGAATACCGGGCTCCGTAGATGATTCTCGACAGCTCGTCGCGGCCCAGATCGTCGAGACCCAGCCAGTGTTCGGCCGACGGGCCCGGGACGAATCCCGGACGGATCTGTGAGAGATCCCCGACCACGGGATCGTAGGGCGCAAGGGCAGGAGCGAAGACCGCCGTGATGACGAAGAGCGCGATCAAGCACATGCCCACGATCGCCCCGGGATTCCGGAGCAACCGCCGCCAGGCGTCTCGAAAGAGTCCGCCCGCCTCGTCGACACCCTCGACGACGAGCTCGGCAGCCTGTGCTTCGGCAAGGCTCACGTCAACACCCCCGCGGTCATCGCACTCTGATCCTCGGATCCAGCAAGGCGTACCCAATGTCCACCAACAGGTTTACCAGGACGAACACCACGGCAAGAAACAGGATGCCGCCCTGGAGCACCGGGTAGTCCCGATTGAAGATGGCGTCGGCCATCCACTGCCCCATGCCCCCCCAGGAAAACACGCGCTCCGTCAGGATCGCCCCCGAGAGAAGCAACCCCAGCTGCAGGCCGATGATCGTCGTGACGGGCAGCATGGCGTTACGCAGGATGTGTCGCCGGTCCACGACACGCGGAGTCATTCCCTTTGCGCGAGCGGTGCGGACGTAGTCCTCGTTCACCACGTCGAGCACCGCCGCCCTGGTAATGCGCGTGACGATGGCAAGCGGGATCGTGCCCAGGGCAATGGCGGGAAGGAGCAGATGTTTCAACGCATCCCCCAAAGCTCCGAGGTCTCCGGCGATGATCGCGTCGAGCACGTAGAAGTTCGTCGGATGAGCGATATCCCGCGTCGGATCGAGTCGTCCAATCGTCGGAAGCCAGTGGTAACGAACCGCAAAGATGTATTTAAGGACCAGCGCCAAGAAGAAGACTGGGACCGAGATGCCGACCAGGGAGCCGACGAGTGATCCGTGGTCGAACCATTTTCGGTAGCGCTTGGCCGCGGCGAACCCCAGGGGTATCCCCAGACCGACCGCGAACAGCATCGCCGCCGCCGTCAGCTCGATCGTCGCCGGAAAACGCTCGGAGATCTCGGTGGTGATGCTCCGGCGGCTTGCAATCGACTGACCCAGCTCACCCTTCACCACCGTCTTCAGGTACGAGAGGTACTGCTGGTACAAGGGCCGGTCGAGCCCGTACAGCCGCCGGACTTCCTCGATCGACTCCGTTGTGGCCCGTTCGCCGAGCAGAGCCTCCGCCGGCCCTCCCGGCAGCGACCGCACCCAGACGAAAACGAGGATCGACAGGCCCAGCAGGATGGGCACGAGCTGGATCAGCCGCCGAACGACGAACTTCAGCACGGCGCCATGATACGGGCCGGGGGGGGGGGGGGGGGGGGGGGGGGGCCCCCCCCCCCCCGCGCGGGGGGGGCGGGCGAGCGGGGGGGGGGGGGGGGGTGGT
>JBKKBZ010000124.1:0-16592 GCA_046713235.1 Actinomycetota bacterium
TCCTCGGCTCGGGCGGTGCGCTCGACTCCCACGTTGGAAAAAGCCCGGTCAAGCACGCCGGAGTCGATCCCGGCACCACGAAGCACAGTGTGGAGCATCTTTCGCCGGTGGCCGAACCCGGTTTCGATCAACGCAAAAAGTTGCTCGGCGCCGGCGCCGACCACCGGGTGAGGCCGGCGGCTGATCTCGACCAGCACCGATTCGACCGCGGGCTCGGGAAGGAACACGCGCCGCGAGACGGGCCCGGCGATCCGTGCCTCGGCGAAATACGCGACCTTGACGCTCACGGCGCCGTAGGCATCATCCTCGGGGCCCGCTACGAGGCGTCGCCCGACCTCCCGCTGCACCATGACGAGGTATCGCGCGATCTCCGGACAGCGTTCAAGGGTCTCCACGATCAGCGGCGTCGCGATCTGGTACGGCAGGTTCGACACGAGCAACGCCCTCCGGCCGGCCAGTGTCCGGTGGAGATCGACCTCCATCGCGTCACCCCAGATGATCTCGACCCCGCCGGCGCCTGAGAGAACCTCGGCCAGCGGGACTGCGAGCGCGCGATCCTGCTCGATCGCAATCACCTCGGCGCCGGCTTCGACGAGACCGAGCGTAAGTGCACCGAGCCCCGGCCCGACCTCGACGACAAGGTCGCCGGGGGCGATCCCGGCAAGGCGCACGGTGCGCCGGATCGTGTTGGGATCCACCAGGAAGTGCTGCCCGATCGTGGTCCGAGGGCTCAGGTCGTGTCGCCGCAGAAGATCGATCGTCGCGCGGCGCGTGAGCAAGGTCACGGACCGATGGTAGCGCCGGAGGGAGTTGTTACCAGCGGATCCGGACGTCGACGACGCCCGTACCCAGCGAGGCGATGCGTTCGAACGCGGAGTCGGACAGGTCGATGATGCGCCCGGGTACGTAGGGCCCTCGGTCCCTGATGACCACGTTGACTACCGCTCCCGTTGCGACGTTCTCGACGCGCACGACCGTGCCGAAGGGCAGCCACGGATGGGCGGCCGTGAGGCCGGGGATCTCATACCAGGAGGCCTCGCCCGACTGGGAACCGTGGTTGCAGGTGCAGCCGGGGTAGCCGCGTCCCACGGCGACGATCTCCGTCCGCGGCTGGCGGAGGATCTCGTTGCCGACCAGCTTGCTCGAAACGCGCTTGCCGTCGACGAACGTCGATAGGTAGCGGAGCCGGCGGATGCCCGACTCGCCCTCGCGGAGGACGCGGGTCGTGCCGTACTCCATGTTCAGCGTGGGGCGGTAGACCACCGGGTAGTCGATGGCGCGATCCACCACCTCGTGGCGGTCCCCGACGCGCAGGACCTTAATGAGCATCCCAGACGACGGGTAGGTCTGCGGGCTCGGCTCCACGCGGTCCCTGGTGCCGAGGTCGACGCCGAGCTCGCGGAGCACCGTGTCGACGCTCGTCGCGTTCGTGATGACGCGCTCGGTCTTACCGTCGTGGGCGACGCTGATCGGCACCGCCTCGCGGTAGACGATCGTCATGCCGCCCGCCACCACGGCGGACCGGGAGGGGCCGACGAAGTCTCTGACGGTCCTGCGGACCCGGAGGTCCTCCAGCACCTCATCAACCGTGAGCGCCGTGGTGATCACCCGCCGGGGCGCGCCGTTGAGCAAAATCGTGATCTTCTTGGCGCGGCGAACCTCGACGCTCTGACCTTCGCGCAGGCGCCGGCCGACGGGTGGATCCACCCAGTCCTGCGGCCCGAGGCGAATCCCTGAGCGGTCGAGGACGTCCCCGACCGTCAAGGCGAAGCTGCGCACCTGCGCAGCCCGGCCGTCGAGCCGGATCGTCACCGTCTTCTCCAGCGCTCCATATGCGAGCGCGGCCATCCCGAGGAGCCCGATCAGGGCTCCTCGCGCCACCCTTCGGCGCGTGGCGATCGTGTCGCCCCCCTTCCGTGAGGTCTCCGAGGGCCGCGTTACGGACCCCTCTCCGGACGGTCGGGGACCCTACCAACCCATCGCCCGGACCTCAAAATCCGGCGAATCGGGCAGAGTAGAACCCGTCCAGTCGCCAGACTTCCCCACTTGGTCCCGAATCATGCCTTCAGGCAGGGCTTGTGTTCCCGGCCCAGGTCAGCCGGGGATCTGAAAGAGTCCCCGCGCGGTGCGCGTGGTCGCCTCGACGAGATCCCGTAGAGGAATACCTCGAGCCCGGGAGAGGAAATCGGCGGTGTGGCGCGCAAAGGCCGGCTCGTTCGGGCGGCCGCGAACCGGCACCGGCGCCAAGAAGGGAGCATCCGTCTCCACAACGACGCGGTCGAGCGGTGCCATGAGCGCGGCCTCGCGAACCGCCTCGGCGTTCTTGAAGGTCACCGTGCCGCTGAAGGAAAGAACGGCGCCCATGCCGAGGGCTCGCTCGGCCTCCGCAGGGCCACCCGACCAGCAGTGAAAGACCGTGCGGGCCGGCACGCCCTCGCTTTCTAGGATGGCAAAGACATCTGGGAACGCATCGCGGCAATGGATGACCAGCGCGAGACGCGTCCGGTGTGTCAGCCGCACCTGGTGGGCGAACACCTCGCGCTGCATGTCCCGGGGGGATCGGTCGTAGTGGTAGTCCAGACCCGCCTCACCGATGCCGACTACGCGCGGTTGCCCGGCCAGCGCCTCGAGCTCCGCCGCGATTGCAGGCGTCCAGTCCTTCGCGTCGTGGGGATGGAGGCCGGCGGTCGCCCAGACGCCCGGCCGGGCCGTCGCCTCGGCCGCCCAGCGACTCGACCGCGCATCGACCCCGATCGTCACGATGTCTGCGACGCCGGCAGCCCGGGCGCGGTCGAGGGCGCCTTCGAGGTCGTCGAGCATGTCGAGATGCGCGTGCGTGTCGATCAGCACCGGCGGTTCGGAGCCCCCGGTCACGCTTTCTTATCGATCCGCGGAAAGAGAGCCTCGCCCTTCGTCACCCGGGATCCCGGGGCGAGCCCGCCCCAGAGCCCGGCCTCAGGCAGCCTCTGGTCGTCGAGCGGCTCCCCGATTCCGAGGGAGTCCCACAGCCGGCGGCACGCGCCGGGCATTACCGGCGACAAGAGCAGGGCCGACAGCCGCACACACTCGGCCGCGGCGTACAGCGCAGAGCGCAGCTCGTCGGTCTTCCCGGCCTTGTTGAGCTCCCACGGAGCCGTCTCGACTACGTAGCGGTTGGCCGCGCGAACGATCTCCCACGCGCCGGCTATGCCGCTCTGGAAATCGAACGCGTCCATCCCGGCCCGATACGCCTCCACCGCGGCCCCGGCCGTTGCCGCCAAAGCGTCGGGAGGCGCTCCAGGTTCCGGTACCACTCCATCGAAATACGACGCGATCATCGCGACGACCCGCGAGCCGAGGTTACCGAGATCGTTCGCGAGATCGGCGTTGTAGCGCGCGACCATCGACTCCCACGAGAAGCTCCCATCCTGGCCGAAGGCGATCTCACGCAGGAAGTAGTAGCGATAGGCGTCGGCCCCGAACGCCTCGAGCAGCAGGTCGGGATGGATGCCGGTGAGCTTGGTCTTCGACATCTTCTCGCCGCCGACGAGCAGCCACCCATGCGCGAAGACGAGTCGCGGCGGCTCGACGCCTGCGGCGTGGAGCATCGCCGGCCAGATCACCGCATGGAAGCGCAGGATGTCCTTGCCCACGAGGTGGACCGCCGGCCAGTACCGGCCGAACTTCTCTCCGTCCGGATATCCCAGCGCGGTGATGTAGTTCTGCAAAGCGTCCACCCACACGTAGATGACGTGCTTCGGGTCCCACGGGATCGGCACTCCCCATTCGAGAGCCGCCCGAGAGATGGACAGGTCTTGCAGGCCCCCGCTCACGAAGGCGATGACCTCGTTCAGCCGCTCCGGCGGTGCAACCGGGGCGGGAACGCGAGCGTAGTAGTCGTTTAACAGCCAGTCGGCGTACTTCGACAGCCGGAAGAAGTAGTTCTCTTCCGCTACCCGGTCCACCGGCCGGCCGTGAATCGGGCAATTGCCGTCCACCAGCTCGGACTCCAGGTAGAACGACTCGCAGGCGACGCAGTACGGCCCCTCGTACTTGCCGATGTAGATATCGCCCTGGTCGTAGAGCCTCTGGACGAAACGCTGCACGCGTGTCGTGTGCCGCTCTTCCGTAGTGCGGATGAAATCGTCGTAACCGATTCCGAGCCTCTCCCACACCCGTTTCCAGCTCGGGATCATCGAATCGGTCCAGGACTGCGGATCTGTGCCGTTCTCCCGTGCGGCCTCCTGGACCTTCTGTCCGTGCTCGTCGGTGCCGGTGAGGAGGTACGCGTCCCGACCGCACAGCCGGTGGTAACGGGTGATCACGTCGGCGGCGACGGTGGTGTAGGCATGGCCGATGTGCGGCACGTCGTTGACGTAGTAGATCGGCGTGGTGACGTAGAAGGTGTCGCTCACGGACCTTCCTCTGTTTTGACGGACACGGGCGCACCGTGAGGATAATCCAGGCAGGCAAGCCGGCAGGCCTTTGAGGGAGGAAGCCGTTGGGGGACAAGAGCTCCGGGGTCAGCAGAAAGATCGACGACCTCGGTCGGATCGTGCTCCCCTCGGAGCTGCGGAAGTCCTTCGACATCCGCGAGGGCGATCTGGTGGATATCGCCGTCGACGAGGAGACGATCGTGCTCTCGAAGCGCCGCGACACATGCACCTTCTGCCGCGGCACCGAAGGGCTCCGCCACTTCCGCGACCGCCCGGTGTGCGCCCCTTGCCTTGCCCAGATAAAGCAGCTCTGAGACACCTCTCGATCGGGGTGAAAGTCCGGCCGCGCCCGCGTGTCGGTCGCAGATGCCGGCCGATCAGGGCGCGTCGCCGGTCGGCAGCGCGGCATCCACCACCGCCTGGTAGACGTCGCGTTTCGGGACGCGCAGGTCGGCGGCAACGCGGGCTACGGCCTCTTTCTTGGACATGCCGTCGCCGACGAGCGAACGCACCCGGTCGGCAAGCTCGGTCGGGTTGGCGGCGGCGGGCGCGGCATCGGCGCCGGCCACTACCAGCGTGATCTCACCGCGCGGAGGTCGCGCCACGACGCCGTCGCGCAGCTCCGGCAGCGTGGCAACGACGACCTCCTCGTGCATCTTCGTCAACTCACGGGCCAGCGCGGCTCGGCGCTCGCCGAAGGCCTGCGCCAAGTCCTCCAGTGTCTCGGCGATGCGGTGCGGCGCCTCGAAGAAGATCATCGTGCGCTCCTCGCCGGCCAGCGAAGCAAGCCGTTTGCGGCGCGCCGATTTCGTTCGCGGCAGGAACCCCTCGAAAATCCAGCGGGCTGCGGGAAGCCCCGACACAACGAGAGCGGCTACTGCAGCCGAGGGACCGGGGATCACCTCCACCGCGAGACCCGTCTCATGGCATGCCGCCACCAAGCGCTGTCCCGGGTCCGAGATCCCCGGCGTACCGGCGTCGGTCACGAGTGCGACCTTGGTCCCGCCGGCGATGCGCCGCACAAGGTCCGGGGTGCGCGCCCGCTCGTTGGCACCGTGATACGCGATGAGCGGGGCTCGTGCTCCGGCCATCACCGCAAGCTTGCGGCTCACCCGGGTGTCCTCGCACGCGATCAGATCGGCGGAGGCTAGGGCGCGCAGCGCCCGCGGAGACAGATCGTCGAGGTTTCCAATGGGGGTGGCGACGATGGTCAGACGACCGGCCATGCCCTTCCTATACTCTAGATTTTCCCCAGCGTGGAGACTTCCGAGGCGGCAATCGAGTCCTCCGGGCACGCACCCGGAGCCCGTTCGCGCGCCCAGGCCGGAGCCCTGATTCCCCTTATCGGCGGACGGGAATGGCTCGGCATCCTTGCCCTGGCTCTCGTCACCGGTTTCCTGCGGCTGTGGCGACTCAGCTCGCCACACGAGGTCATTCCGCTCGACGAGACCTACTACCCCAACGATGCGCGGTCGTACCTGCGCATCGGAACGGAAGAGGGATTCGCCGTTCACCCACCGGTTGCGAAGTGGCTGATCGCGGGCGGGATGCAACTCTTCGGGGACCGTCCGTTTGGGTGGCGTTTCGCCGCGGCGGTCGTCGGTACACTGGCGGTACTCGTGGTGTATCTAGCCGCGCGGCGGATGTGGGGTACCCGCTTCGCCGCAGCCGGCGCAGCGGTCATCGTGGCCACGGACGGCCTTTTCTTCGTGCAGAGCCGCATCTCCATGCTCGACATTTTCCTTGCCTTCTTCATCCTGCTGGGCTTTTGGCTGCTCGTGGAGGACTACACCCGAGCCGAAGCCGGGGCGACGGGGATTCGATGGTGGAGAATCGGATCCGGTGTCGCGTTCGGGCTCGCGGTGTCGTCCAAGTGGAGCGGCGCCTTCGTGCTGCCGGTGATGGGAGCGATCGCCCTCGCGTGGGAGTGGCCGCGGATCCGGAGGCGGTACGGACTCCTGCGCCGGCCCATACCCGCCGGTGACATCGCGGCGGAGGATGCCGGAACCCCCACTCGCCGGCCGTGGGCGCGAGGCCTCGGCGCGCTGGGGCTCCAGGCCGCCAAGGTCGCGGTCGTCTTCGCTCTGCTCCCGGCGACGGTCTATCTCGTGTCGTACACGCCGTGGTTCTTTTCCACGAAGAAGTACGTGGCGCCCCGGTGCAACGAGACGCTCGCCAAAGCGGGCGGGTCCGTCCGAACCGAGCCAATGACCGGGGCCAGGCTCTGGCTGTGCACACAGCGAGAGATCAAGGACTATCACTTCAACCTCAAGACGACGAAGGAGGACGGCTCACCGGTACACCCCTACATGTCGAACGCGTGGAGCTGGCCGTGGATCGGTCGCCCTGCGGCCCACTACTACAAAGTGGCCCCGGCACCGGGCGGCAGTACCTCATCCGAGATCATCGGCCTTCCCAACCCGGTGACCTGGGTGCCGGCGTTCGCCGTGGGGCTGCCCTTGCTGCTGTGGTGGGCCGGCCTGAACTGGCTCGTATGGCGGGGTCTGCGCCGCCTCCGAGGTGAGGGCCGACGGGAGGAAGCATGGCTCGAGCCCCAGCCGGACAAGATCGCTACCCTGGTGCTCTTGATGGTCGGGGTTCTCTTCCTGCCCTGGCTGAGGGCTGCGCGTCCCCTGTTCCTCTTCTACATGACGCCGGCCGTGCCCTTCCTGGCGTTCACCGTGACCCACGTTCTTCACCGCGCGACGGTCCGCTGGCCCTGGGCAACGTGGCCGGCCACCGCTTATCTCGCCTCGGCGGTGCTGGTCTTCGCCTACTTCTATCCCGTCCTCGCCGCTCTGCCTATTCCCGACGACGGGTTCTTCGGGTGGCAAGCGAAGATGTGGATGCGCGGCGACTGTCTCGCCAAGACCGTGAAGCTCTTCTGCTGGATCTAATCTGGAACCTGGGTCCGGAAACGGATCAGGCCGGCTGGCGCCGGCCCGGATCCGCCCTGGCGAGAGGTTCGCCACCTGGTTTCGACGCACCGGCGCGCATTCCTCCCCGTCGGCCAGATTCCTACGTGAAAGTCCCGCTGCGTGATGGTCCCGGCGAAACCTCCCGAGCAGCAAGCGTGATGAACCGGACAGTTCGGGTTCAGAACGGCTCTTTCGGGTGGTGACCCCCCACCAACGGGTCGCGTAAGCTTCGCCGCCGTGCACATCGAAGGAACCAGCGCGATAGTGACCGGCGGAGCATCCGGGCTCGGCCGAGCCGTGGTTGAAGCCCTGCTCGCCCGCAACGGAAATGTCGTCATCGTTGATCTTCCCGGCTCGCAGGGGGAGACCGTCGCGAAGGAGCTCGGCGACCGAGCCGCATTCGCCGCGGCCGACGTTACATCTCCCGACGACGTGGCTGCGGCGGTGTCCACGGCCGCAGAACTGTTCGGCGGACTGCACATCGCCGTCAACTGCGCGGGTATCGCCTACGCCGGCCGTACCGTGGACCGGTCCGGAGCGCATGACCTTGAGGTGTTCTCGAGCGTTATTCGAGTGAACCTGATCGGAACGTTCAATGTCATTCGGCTGGCTGCCGAACGAATGAGCCTGCAGGACGCAACCGGCGAGGAACGAGGGGTGATTGTGAATACGGCAAGCATTGCCGCTTTCGACGGACAGATCGGACAAGCTGCCTACGCGGCATCTAAAGGCGGCGTAGTCTCGCTTACGCTCCCCGTCGCCCGGGACCTCGCCGAGCGTCAGATTCGGTGCGTGACCATTGCGCCGGGCACATTCGACACCCCGATGCTCGCAAGGCTGCCGGAGGAGAAGCGCGCTGCTTTGGCCGCTCAGATCCCTCATCCGAGCCGGCTCGGCAAACCCGAGGAGTTCGGAGCCCTCGTCCGGCACATCGTGGAGAATCCTGCCTTGAACGGAGAGACCATCCGCCTCGACGGAGCCCTGAGGATGCCTCCGCGCTGATCAGCCCATGAGAAATCTTTCCTTCCCCCGAGTCGCGGCCGCCTGGCTCGCTTGCGCGCTGGCCCTTGCCGTGCCGGGACGTGCCCTCGCCGCCGACCCGACCGGCTCGCCTAGCCCCCAGCCGAGCACGTCGCCGTCGCCGTCTGCTCCTCCGGCTGCCTCTCCGGCGCCATCCGCGTCGCCGAGGTCGTCGCCGAGTTCGTCGCCGAACCCGGTCGAAGGCGCGCGCAAGAATCTCCGCAGCAGCCAGGACGAGGGCGTGCTGGATCTGCTTCGCGAGACCGACAAGCTCCGCTCCGCCGCCGACTCGGCCCTCGCCCAGATCCGGGTGAAGCTGGCCGACGCGGAACGGCGTCTCGAGCAAGCGCGTCTGGAAGCCGCAGTGGCGGGGAAACGGCTTGCCGTGGTCAACGAACAACTGAAGAAGGCAACGGCGGAGCTAGGGGAACAGAAGAAAGTCCTCGCCGAGCGAGCCGCGCACATCTACATCGTCGGCCCGCAGGGATACCTTCCCTACGTCTTCGGCGCCAAGGACGTCAACGACGCCATGGCGGCGAGCGTGTACGGCGAGCGCATCCTGCGCGTCGACAGCGACGCCGTGAACAAGTTCCGGGCGGCCGCGGCGATCGTCAAGACCAAGCGAGACGAGGCGGCGGCTCTCAAGCGCAAGATCGACGCCAACGTTGCCGCAACCGACCTGGAGCGCAAGGCCCTGCAAGATCTCAAGGACCGGCAGGAATATCTGCGCCAGTCGGTCTTCGCGACCATGGGATCTCGCGCGGCCGCACTCTCGAAGATGTTCAAGAACGGGAACCCGTTCGCCGCCATTCTCGCCTCCTTCTCGAACACCGGTACCGGCTTCGCCGAGCTGATTCGCGCGGCCCAGAAAGGACAGGATCCCGCGCGATTCAAGGAAGAGTGGCTCGAACGACCGATACCCGGGCGCATCACCGGAGACTTCGGCTGGCGCACCCATCCGATCTACGGCTACCTGTCGTTCCACACCGGTGTAGACATGTCGGCAGAATACGGGGAGCCCATTTACCCGGCTGCCGACGGACGCATCATCGACGTCGGATACTTCGGCCCCTTTGGAATGACGGTGCTCATCGATCACGGGGGGTCGGTCGCAACCATCTATTCGCACATGTCTCGCATCGATGTGGGCCCGGGCGACGAGGTCACAGTCGACAGCGTGATCGGAGCGATCGGGTCGACGGGCTGGTCCACCGGACCACACCTGCATTTCGAAGTACGCGCCGGAGGCAACCCGATCGAGCCCATCGAATGGCTCGGCGTATGGAAGCCACGGCCGATCGGGTAATCGCAGTCCCCCAACTCCCCCGCTTCCCGGTATAGGCTGTGCGCGCGAGCGCATGACGAACAATCCCACACGCAGGCTTCGCGCCGGCATCCGCGAAACGGCCGTTGACGGCCTGGCTCGTGGTGCCGGATGGCTGAGTCGCAGTCTCAGGCTCGGCGGTGGGAGCGGCATCCCCGGTTTGGTCCTGGAGCGGTTCGACCCAAGCGCCATCGAGCGCCGCGCTGCGGCGCTTCCCGACGGCACTGTCGCGGTGTCGGGAACCAACGGAAAGACGACGACTTCGTCGATGATCTGCGCGATCCTGCGGGAAGCCGGAATCGCTGTGGCGTCCAACGAAACCGGATCGAACATGCTCCGCGGAATCGCGACGGGCCTTCTCCGCGCACCGAGCGGCGCTCGCGTCGGCGTTTTCGAGGTGGACGAGGCGTGGCTTCCGCGTGTCGTTCCGGTGATCAAGCCGAGGCTGCTCGTCCTGACCAACGTTTTCCGCGATCAACTCGACCGATTCGGTGAAGCGGAATCCGTGGCGCGGCTCCTTGCCCGTGCGGCGGCACTCCTTCCCGCCGGAGCGCGCATCGTCGCAAACGCCGACGATCCTCTGTTGTGGGAAGCCCTGCGTCCGTTCGACCCAGTGGGCTTCGGGGTCCGGCCCGCCGAGAACGACACAACTCGCGGGACACACCGAGGCGACGCAGAGCCGGAAACGTGTCCGCGCTGTGGTGCTTCGCTGGTCTTCAGCTTCCGAACGCTTGCGCATCTCGGGGCGGCGCGATGCTCGGCATGCGACTGGGCATGGAGTCCGCCGCCCTTCCAAGCAAAGATCTCCGCGCGTTCGGGCATGGCGAGCGTGACCATGGAGATCGCCGGATCCACGCTGCTGCTCCCTGTGGGGGGAATCCACAACGCCTACAACGCCGCAGCGGCGATCGCGACCGCGCAGGTGTACGGCGTGCCTCTCGCACGAGCCGTCGCCGCACTCGCCGCGTTCCGTCCGTCTTTCGGACGCTGGGAAGAGCTTCTGGTCGAGGGACGGCCGGTCCGCCTCGTCCTCGCCAAGAATCCCGCCGGGGCCAGCGTGGTCATCCGGGAGCTGGCGGGTGAGCCCGACGTCGGTGCTCTCGTCGTCGCCGTGAGCGATCAAGCCGCCGACGGGCGGGACATCTCTTGGATTTGGGATGTGGACTTCGAACGGCTGGCCGAAGCTCGGCACCGCCTGATTCCGGGCGGCCGGCGCGCCTCCGACGTAGCCGTGCGGCTGAAGTATGCCGGCGCGATTCCCGAGCCGTCGCAGCGGGAGCCCCTGGACGCGATCAGGGCCGCGCTGGCACTGTCGCCGCCGGGGCAAACCCCGGTCGTGCTCGCCACGTACACGGCGATGCTCGATGTGCGGCGCGCCCTTTCGAAGAGCCGGGCCCAAGCCCTCACGGACGGCCGGCGGTAGCCATGCCGGCAGACCTCGTGATCGTTCATCTCTACCCCGACCTTTTGCGCACCTACGGCGACCGAGGCAACGTTGTCGCCCTGAAATGCCGGGCGGAATGGCGCGGGTTCTCCGTCGAGGTTGTGCCGGTCTCTCGCGGCGAACGCATCCCTGCTGGGGCCGGACTCATCCTGATAGGGGGAGGATCGGACCGCGTTCAGGAGATCATCGGAGGCGACATCCTCGCGCGCCGCGAAGAGGTGTCGTCCGCGGCGGCAGAGGGAACCGTAGTCGTAGGAATTTGCGGTGGCTACCAATTGCTAGGCCATTCCTACGTCGCAGCCGACGGCATCGAGATCGAAGGACTCGGCCTCCTCGACGTGACGACCGGCACCGGGCAGGACCGCATTATCGGCCGCGTCCACGCACGCGCGGCCATCGGCGGCCGGTCGTTCGAGCTGTTCGGCTTCGAGAATCACGGCGGCCGCACGCGTCTCGGTCCGAAGGCCACGGCGCTTGCGGCCGTTCCCAAGGGGCAGGGCAACAACGGCATCGATCGCACCGAGGGCGCCGTCCAGGGCTCGTTCGTCGGCACCTATCTCCACGGTCCGGTGCTTCCGGTGAATCCCGACCTGGCCGACGCGTTGCTGGAACGAGCGCTGGCGCGCAGATTGAACGGCGACCGGCTCACGCCCCTCGACGACTCGCTCGAGCGAGAAGCGCACCGTCGGGCGCGCCGTCGCAAGCGGAAATGAACGCTACCGGTAGCGGTAGATGATGCGCGCGCGGTTGAGGTCGTAGGGGGAGAACTCGACCTTCACGCGGTCGCCGGGAAGGATGCGGATGTAGTGCTTGCGCATCTTCCCGGAGATGTGGCCCAGCACGATGTGGCTGTTGTCCAGCTCCACACGGAACATCACGTTGGGCAGCGCCTCGACGATCGTGCCCTCCATCTCGATCGCCTGCTCTTTCGCCGGTCCGGATCGAGAGAGCTGCTTCTCCTTCTGGACCATCTTCTGCTGAAGGCGCTGGGCGCGGGACTTGGACGTGCCGCTCTTGGCGGGTCCTCCCGGACGGCGCTGAAAGCCTCCCGGGCGCCTTGCAGGTCTTGCCACATTACCTCCCGACGACGATTTGGCCGCCCGGATTGTATCTTCTCGGAGGCTTCCCTACATTCGGGGCCGCGCCGGCGCGGCAAACCGGCAAGGCTCCGGCGTCGAACGAACCCTCTGAAGGGAGGGAGGATGGAGGAGAGCCGGCTCTTCGACTCGATCCACCAGAGCATGATCGGATAGGTCGTCGTGACATGACCACTCTTCTGGGGAGGAACACGCGATGAGGACCAGAGCACTCCGCGCGTCGACGGTAGCGGTCGTCGTCGCGCTAGCCGCCGGTGCCTGCGGCTCCAAGGAGCCGAAGGTTGCCGGTACCAAGCCGGCGGCGGTAAGCGCCGCCAACGAGGCGGCCGATCTCCGGGTGGCTCTCAACAGCTTGCAGAGCGAACACGTGGTACTGGCCGCGCTGGCAACGAATGCGGCACTCGGAGGACGCACCGCGGAGTTTTCCTCCGCGACCACCGCGCTCGACGCCAACTCCACCGCGCTCGCGGCGGCGTTCGGGGGGGCCTACGGAGACGATGCGGGAAGGGCGTTCCTTCCCCTGTGGCGCAAGCACATCTCGCTCATCGTCGCCTACACCAACGCACTGGTCCGGCGCGATAGAAAGGCGCAAGACAACGCCGTCGCAAGCTTGATTGCCTACACCGAGGACTTCGGCGCGTTCATCTCCTCAGCCAACGAGCAGCTCACGAAGGAGGCCGTCGCAGGCCTCGTTAAGACGCACATCCTCACGCTTAAAAACGTCATCGATGCGCAAGCCGGCCGGAAGCCGGCCGGGGCGGCGAAGTCGCTGCGCGAGGCGTATGCGCACATGTCGATGATCGCCGGAGGACTCGGAGGAGCGACGGCGAGGAAGTTCTCCGACCGCTTCGAGGGATCCACCGAGACGCCCGCGGTGGAACTCCGGGTGGGGCTGGACAACCTGCTGCGGGAGCATGTGTGGCTCGCGGCCTGGGCGACCGGAGCGGCGCTGGACGGACGCAACGCCGAGTTCGATGCAGCCGCAACGGCTCTCGACGGTAACTCCGACGACATCGTCAGCGCTCTCGGAAGCGTGTATGCCGAGGACGCGGAGGCGTTCGGGGCCCTGTGGAAGAGCCACATCGGTTTCGTGGTGCGGTACACGAAGGGTCTGGCAGCCGGAAACCGGGCCCAGTCCGACAAGGCCGTGGCGGATCTGCTGGCGTACACGGACGATTTCGGAGCATTTCTCGCATCGATGAACCCCAACCTGAAGAAAGCGACTGTGGCGGGCCTGGTGAAGGAGCACGTCCTCGGCCTCAAGGCCGTCATCGACGCGCAGGCCGCGGACAATTTCGGGCGGGTCTACACCGGCCTGCGGACGGCGGCCCGACACATGAACATGCTCGGCGACGCCTTGAGCGAGGCCATCCTCAAGCACCACCCGGAGAAGTTCCAGGACGAGTAGCGGGCCGGCTCGGGTCCGAACTTCGCTGCCTCTTTGGTGTCGTCTCTTCCGGCTTGTCCCGGCCGGATTGCCCGCCGGGGGCTTGTTCGGGCAGGATTCACCCCGGTCCGCGCGGAAATCTCTTGGCGAGACGACTTGGGGGAGGACGAGGTGGCCAGAACGCTCAGAACGGCAGCCCTGTTGATGACTGCGCTGCTCCTGCTTGGTTTGCCGGCCGCTTACGCGGCCCCGATCCAAGAGGAGACGGGATCGATCCTGGTACCAATCCGCGCCGGTACGGACCCGACGTACTCGTCCTGGCCGGGAGGGCACCGTCGCGCATACATCGCCGCCAGCGTGGTCAACGGGGTCACCGGGTACACGTTCGAGGTCGAGAAAGCCACCTGGGACCGGCGATTCACGCTCGAGGTTACGGACCTCACCGGTTCACCCGACGCCGACATCACGTTCTACTCCGACCTCACGACCCCGATGTCGACCGGCGGTCTTCAGACGCGCCGGGTCGGAGGCGAGACGGACTTCGTGCCGCCGGGAACCACCCATGCCATCGTGACCCTCTTCTCAGGAGCGAGCGCCCAGATCGTTTTTCGCGCGCTTCCAGAAATACGGCCTCCAGTCCGTCTTCCGAAGATGCCGGCACTCCCCAAGGGTCTCATCCCCAACTTCGGAAAAGGCACGTCGGCTCTCGCCCACAAACTGAAGAACCAATCGCACGTCGTCATTGCTGTGATCGACACGGGGATCAACCCCTACCATCTGGCCTACCGCAGTCCGGGCAACGTGGTGCACCCCAGCGAGTACATCGACGGGTACCCGAAGGATGCCGCTGCTCTCGGGCTCACGTTCGGCTCGAGCTATCTCGACAGCCGGAAGGCCGACGACGGAGCAGTCTGGAGCAAGGTGAAAGAACGCACGCTCTACTGGATTCCGGGAACCAACATCATCGGCGGTTACTCCCTAGGGGACGTCGTCGGCGACCCGGGTGGCGGCTTGAAATCGCGACCCATCATCGACGACCAAGGACACGGAACCGGGACGTCCTCCGTAGCGGCCGGCGGCTGGACCTCCCCAACGCGGAAGCAGCCGTACGGGACCAACCCCGAGGCACTCATCGTGATCGTTGAGAACTTCGATACCGAGGCGATGAAGTGGATTGCCGAGCAACCCTGGATCGACTTCGTTTCTGGGTCGTATGGAGATGGACTCGCGATCCCTTACAACGAACTAATGCCGGACGTCGAATTCCCGGCGGTAGAGATCCCCGACCCCACCGATCCGGCCGCGCCCATCATCGTCGAAGAGCCCGTGTACATCGGCCGCGAATACCGGCACACGATGCCCTTTGTGCTCCGCGACGGACGCACGGCATGTTTCTCCTCCGGAAACGGTGCTCCTCGCGGTCTGCCGGTCGGCTCGCCGGCGACGGTGCGTTATTCGAGCATCCGCCCGACATCGGGACCATCGTGGGTCGTAACCGTCGGGGCCGTCAGCCCCCGAAACGGGCACCCGTACACCTGGCACAACGTTCCCGTGGACGTGTCCTCCTACGGCCTGCATTACGCTGCGGCCGCGCCCCTGTCCGTGGATGGCGAACAGGACTTTGGTGGGACCAGCAACGCCACGCCGGTGACATGTGGAGTGCTGTCTCGCGCTTTGCTCGAAGCGAGGCGAGCGCTCGGAGACACGACGGAGGGTATCCACGCAACGGCAGACGGAACCCCGGTGGCGGCAATCGGTCGCAAAGGTCCGGGGGCCCTGCTCGCCGACGGCGTCCTCACCCGACAGGAACTTCAGGATTCCGTTCTCAAGACCGCGATGCCGACTCCGTTTGATGTGGACGCCTTCTTGCGGGAGCCGCTCGTGATTCCCGACAACCCCGCCTACTACACCCAAGAGGGATACGGGATCGCCGACATGGCGTCGGCCGAGCTTGCCGTCAATGTGGTTCTCGGACGCGCACCCATGCCCGACCGCGCGGAAGTGGACCAGTGGATCGGCTACATGGACAGTCTGCGCAACCTGAACTGGCCGCCGGCGACCTACGAACCGATCGCCCCGCGCCCGGCATCGGCATCGGCGCCGCCGGGTCCGCCGGCGAAGCCGAAGCCGAGGGTGCTCGGGAATAGGCATACCCTGCCGTCGACCGGCCTGCCGGCCGGAGGCCTCGGGGTTCTGATTGCAGCGGTCGCGATCCTCGCGCGCCGCCGGCTAAGTGCCTTGTGAGTAAATAAATAACACTCCTTGACTGGGTCATCGAAGTCGGCAGCACGTCAACGAGTGGCTCAAAGGCTCGCCCAGGGTCTCGCCGACTCGTCTCGGCTGACTCAAGCCTTGTAATCGATACGGCCGAGGAGATGAGCCATGCGGACGCTCCTGATCGGATTGGGGGCTGCGGCCGCGCTGTGGCTCGGACTCGTCGGCGTACTGATCGCGCTTGGGAGGCGGACCGCGGCACGCGAGCTGACAAAGCTCATCCCGAACCTGCTCACGCTGTTCCGAGGATTGATCGGTGATGCGCGGGTTCCGCGACGGGCGAAGGTACTGCTCGGATTCGGCGCGTTGTGGATCGCCTCACCGATCGATCTGATCCCCGAGTTCATCCCCTTCCTCGGTCCGCTCGACGACGCGGTGGTAGCAGCGCTGGTTCTCCGTTACGTGCTGAACCACGCGGAAGCCAACGTAGTCTCTGAACATTGGCGCGGCGACCCGGCGACGCTCGATCGCTTGCTTCGACTCGTCGCGCTTCCCCGCGCGCAGCCGGATCAAGGCACCGGCGGGGCCGGGCGCGAGGAATGATCGCGTGAGCGGGCTCCTGCACGACATCGCACGTCGGCTCGTTCCTCGGCTGGTTCATCATCCGCAAGGTGCTCGGCGGGACTGAGATCACCGAGGCCGCGGGACCGGAGACGCTGGAGCTGCTGTAGAGGCTCGAGGCGAAGGGTTACGTAAAGGCCGGCGATGAGGTC
>JBKKBZ010000125.1:0-99916 GCA_046713235.1 Actinomycetota bacterium
GGGCCGCACCCGGCGCGCCGCACCTTTCAGGCGCTTCGTATCGCGGTGAATCGTGAACTCGAAGCTCTGGACACTTCCCTGCCGCAGGCGGTCGCGTGTCTCGCGAACGGCGGGCGAGTGGCGGCAATCTCCTACCACTCGCTCGAAGACCGGCGCGTCAAGCGTTTCTTCGTCTCCTCTGCCACGGGAGAGACGCCCCGCCTGCGGCTGCTAACTCGCAAACCCGTTCGTCCGTCCACAGTCGAGGTCGAACGTAATCCTCGAGCCTCGTCGGCGAAGTTGCGAGCGGCCGAGCGGCTGGCCGCTCCACCGGTTCCGGCCTGGATGCCCTCGGGGGGTGCCGCGTGACGACGCCCCAAACCGGGGCGCTGCGTCGCGGCGAGCCCGAGGTGATTCTCGAGGCGGCCGTGCATATCCCGGTGGAACCGGTTTCCCCGGAGCAAGACCCCAGGCGACCGGCTCCGGCGTCGGACCGACCGAGGCACCTCCATGCGGTGCCCGCTCGCCCGGCGCGGGGCCGGCGCCCCCCTCGTGGGCTCTTGGCCATCGCGGTGCTGATCGGCGTTGCACTGCTGGTCGTGGTCTCGCTCAATGTGTTGCTAGGTCAATCGGGAGTAAGTGAGAGCGATCTCGAGCGCGCGATCGAGTTGAAGCAGCAAGAAGTCGAGCTGCTCGAGATTGATGTCCTCAGGCTGGCGGCTCCATCCCGGATCCACCAGCGCGCCGAACAACTCGGTCTGGTGTCGGCGCGTGACGTTTCCTATTTGACGCCGCCGACGGCCCCGGCATCCGCGTCCAGCCCTCTCGGGCGCGGGGGGCGATAGGGGGTCTCGGTGGCTCGCCGCGGCGCCCGTCCGGCCCTCCGGCTGTTCGCAACGTTGGCGGGGATGAGCGCGGCGCTCGCACTCGTCGCGGCCCAGCTGGTCCGGCTTCAGGTGGTGAACGCACAGACCTTCGAGAACCTCGGCTCCAGACAAAGAGTTCGTAGCATTGCGCTCCCCGCCGAGCGAGGAACCATCTTTGATCGCAACATGGTTCCGCTGGCCGTCTCGGTGCCCGCCCGGGCAGTGTTCGCCAACCCGCAGGACATCGTCGATCCGGAGGCGACGGCGCGCAAACTGTCCGAGGTTTTGGGTCTCGAAGTCGCGCTGTTGCGCGATCGGCTGAAAGAAGACGCCCCCTTTGTCTACCTGGCGCGAAAGGTTGAGGTTCCGGTTGCCGATCGGGTGGCCGAGTTGAACTTGGCCGGCATCGGAATGCAGCCGGAAAGCAAGCGTGTCTATCCGCAGGGAAGCCTGGCCGCTCAGGTCGTCGGTTTCGTAGGTACCGACGGCGAAGGTCTGGCGGGGATCGAAGCAGGTCAGGGGGCGCTCTTGGCGGGGACGCCGGGCCGTCAAGTCACCGAGGTGGATCCCGCGGGCCGCCCCATTCCTCAAGGGCGGCGCCACATCGTAGAACCATTACCGGGCAAGGACGTTGTCCTCACCATCGACCGCAATATCCAATTCGCGGCGGAAGATGCGCTCGACCGTGCGCTTGCCGAGACGGGGGCTCAGCGTGGCTCGGCCGTCGTCATCGAGCCGCAATCCGGAGAGATCTTGGCAATGGCGAACCGTCCCGCATTAGATCCTCAGTTGTTCGCGTCCGCGAGCGCGGTGGCGATTCGAAATCGGACGGTCGAGGATTCGTATGAGCCGGGGTCGGTAAACAAGCTCGTTACCGCCGCGGCGGCGCTCGAGGCCGGGGTCACCAACCCGTCCGAAATCCTCATTGTCCCCGATACGATTCGCATAGGCGGGAAGATCTTCAGCGACTATGCACCCCACCCCACGAGTCGCTGGACCTATGCCGATGTCCTCGCCAGGTCATCCAACGTGGGGACGATCATGGTCGCGCAGAGAGTGGGACGCCAGCGGATGTACGACATGCTGCGCAAGTTCGGGCTCGGAGCACCGACCGGCGTTGGGTTTCCGGGCGAGGCGACCGGCATCCTTCAGCCCGTCGAGCGCTGGTACGAGACGGACATGGCCACGATTCCCGTCGGCCAGGGAATTGCCGTGACGCCTTTGCAAATGGCGACGGTGTACGGAGCCATAGCCAACGACGGAACGTGGACTCAGCCCACGCTTGTGAGGCGGATCCTGGATCGAGGAAAGGCGCGACCGGCACAGCGACCGGCACAGCGACCGGTCATTCGGCCGTATACGGCGGCACAGCTTCGGGCCATGCTGCTCGGTGTGGTGGAAAGCGGGACCGGTCGCAGTGCACGTATCCCCGGTTATCTCGTCGGAGGAAAGACCGGGACGGCCCGCATCCCGCTCTCAGGAGGGCGCGGCTATTCAAAGGATGTGGTAACGACGTTTATGGGCATGGTTCCGGTCGACCGGCCGAGGCTCGTCGCGGCAGTTGTGATGGACAACCCGGCGACACACTTTGCCGCGGTCACCGCTGCCCCGGCCTGGAAGCAGATCGTTGAGTTTGCGCTCGGGTACCTGCGCATTCCACCCTCGTTCGAGGCCACGACGGCCGACTCCAATCGCGGCGGAACACCGTGATATCCTATGAATACGCCGAGGCGTGGATTCCAGACGCGGCGCCGCGGCGATACCGTCGCCGTATGATCTTCTCCGACCTTCTCACTTCCGTTCCCGACGCCCGAATCGTCGGCGATCCTGCCGTCGAGATCGCCGGCCTACACTACGACTCTCGCGAAGTGGGCCCGGGCACGCTGTTCGTCGCCGTCCCGGGCGAGCGAGCGGACGGCCACGCGTTCGCGGTCCAGGCATTTGAAAAGGGTGCTTCGGCGCTCGTCGTGGAGCGTGAGCTGTCGGTTCCCCTGCCGCAGGGTGTTGTTCCGGCGGTGCGTCCGATCCTGGGTGCGCTTGCGACGACGTTCTTCGGCAGGCCGTCGGAGTCGATGGTCGTTGTCGGCGTGACGGGTACGAACGGCAAGACCACGACGACCTTCATGCTCGAGCGCTGTCTTGCTGCGGCCGGCCATACGACGGGTCTGCTGGGAACCGTCGAGGTTCACATCGGCGCCGAAACAGCGCCCGTGGTGCGGACGACCCCGGAAGCTATCGATCTTCAGCGCACTCTGGCTCTCATGCGCGATTCGGGGGTTACGGCCGTCGCGATGGAGGCATCATCTCACGGGCTCGAGCTGGGGCGCGTGAATGGGACCGTGTTCGCCTGCGGAGTTTTCACCAACTTGACGCAGGATCATCTCGACTTCCACGGAACCATGGAACGGTACTACCGGGCCAAGGCTCGACTCTTCAACGAAGGGCTCGCAGCGAGAGCGGTGATCAATCTGGACGACGAGTTCGGCAGGCGACTGGCAGCAAGCCTTCGGCGCCCGCTGGTGACCTACGCAATCGGTCAGCCGGCCGATGTTGTAGCACGCGATCTGCGGCTCTCCCGACGTGGAACGACGTTTCGGTGTGTGACTCCTGTCGGTTCGGCCGACGTCGACGTTCCCATTCCCGGACGCTTCAACGTTGAGAATGCGCTGGCCGCCGTGGCGACGTGCGTCGCCCTTGAGCTGCCGATCGAGTCCGCCGTGAAGGGAATTGCGGCACTGGAGGGAGTTCCCGGCAGGATCGAGTCCATCCGGGAAGGCCAACCCTTCGGCGTCTTCGTCGACTATGCGCACACTCCCGATTCACTGGAGCGTGTCCTCAAGGCGACTCGAGAAGTATGCGGCGGTCGGCTCGTAGTCGTGTTCGGATGCGGCGGAGATCGAGATCGCGCAAAGCGCCCGCTGATGGGAGAGATCGCCGCTAAGCTTGCCGATCACGCAATTATTACTTCCGACAATCCGCGCTCGGAGTCTCCGGAGCGAATCATCGCGCAGATCGAAGCCGGTGCCCGGTCCGCCGGCGGCGCGTACGAGATCGAAGTGGATCGCCGGGCGGCGATCGTCAGAGCGATTGCTCGGGCCGAAGACGGTGATGTGATCGTAATCGCCGGCAAGGGTCACGAGACCGGGCAGCAATTCGCCGATCACACGATCCCATTCGACGATCGCATTGTGACACGCGAGGAGCTTCGCCGATGGTCCCGCTGACTATCGGCGAAGCGGCTGCCGCATGCGGGGGCCGGGTCGAGCACGCCGACCCCAGGACGACGCTCACCGGAGTCTCGATCGATTCGCGAGTCGTCCGGCCGGGCGACTTGTTCGTGGCCTTGCCGGGCCGGCATACCGACGGTCATGTGTTCGCGGG
Source organism: Actinomycetota bacterium (assembly GCA_046713235.1). GTDB lineage: Bacteria > Actinomycetota > AC-67 > AC-67 > AC-67 > JBKKBZ01. The sequence goes on from JBKKBZ010000125.1 coordinate 4,227, forward strand.
CGACGCGGTAGCCCGCGGGGCCGCGGCGGTTCTGGTGCGAGCCGGTGCTGAAGGCACGCCGGCGATACGGGTCGCCGATCCCCTTGCCGCGCTTGCGGCCGTCGCGGGGGCCGTCCGCGGAGGAAGCCGTGCCACGGTCGTCGCCATCACCGGCTCAAACGGCAAGACGACGACGAAGCATCTGACCGCCGCCGCTGTTGCGAGCTGTCGGCGCGTCGTGGCTTCCTATGGTAGCTACAACAACGAAATCGGAGTTCCCCTCACCATCTGCTCGCTCGAGCTTGATTCCGAAGTTCTCGTGTCGGAGATTGGGAGTCGCGGCCGGGGCCATATCGCCGCGATGGTTCCCGTACTTCGCCCGCACCTCGGAGTGGTTACTAACGTGGGCCGGGCCCATCTGGAACTGTTCGGATCGCTCGACGGCATAGCGCTCGCCAAAGCCGAGCTGGTCGAGTCGCTTCCCACCGGTGGAACGGCCGTTCTCAACGCGGACGACGAGCGCGTGGCCGCGATGGCCGCGCGAACCCGGGCCGCCGTTGTGACGTTCGGCACTTCGTCCGGCGCCGACGTTCGGGGGGAGTCGATCGAACTCGATGCCGGAGCGCTTGCGCGTTTCGAAGTTGCGATCGGCGGAGACCGGGCGAAGGTAGCCCTACAGATTCCCGGAGAGCACATGGTGGGAAATGCCCTGGCCGCTTTGGCGGTGGCCACCCTGCTCGACGTTCCGCTGGACGCAGCGGCGGCGGCGGTTTCGGATGCGCCGGCGCCGGCGTGGCGTATGGAGGTGCGAGACAGTCACCTCGGATTCACCGTTGTAAACGATGCCTACAACGCGAACCCGACCTCCGCCGCGGCCGCGCTGCGCGCGCTGGCGGCAATGAGCGGTGGGCGGCGAAGCTGGGCCGTCCTCGGAGAGATGGCGGAGCTTGGACCGGAGGCGGGACGGGAACAGGATCGCCTGGGCCGGCTTGCCGTAAGGCTGGGCATCCGGCGACTGATCGCGGTCGGCGAGGGTGCGCGCCCGGCCTGCGAGGCTGCGCGCCTTGAAGGAATGAGCCCCGAAGAGGCGGTATCGGTGGCGGACGTGGAAGCGGCCGCCCTTCTGATCCTTGCCCGGGCCGAACCGGGAGACGTCGTTCTGTTGAAAGGATCGCGCGTCGCCGGTCTCGAGCGGATTGCCGGCATCCTCGGAATCGGTGAGCCGTGAGGCCCATCCTGCTTGCTGCGATGGTCGGCTTGCTCGTAACGCTGGGCGGCACGCCGTTCGCGATCAGGCTCTTCCGTGCTCGCGGTTACGGCCAGTTGATCAAGGACAACGTAAGCGAAATCCCGGCTCAAGCAGAGAAACACGGAACGCCCACTGCAGGCGGCACGATGATCCTTGCCGGCATCGTCGCCGGTTACCTCGTCAGTCATGTTGAGAGCGACTTCTCGCGCGCGGGGATTCTCGTCGTAGGGCTTCTACTCGGCATGGGCGTGATCGGCTTCATCGACGACTACATGAAGTTCCGCCACCAGCGGAGTCTGGGAATGAACAAGACGGGAAAGGTCACGGGACAACTGTTGGTGTCCGTTGCCTTCGGACTCGCGGCGCAGCATTGGGCAGGGGCCGACACCCATCTTTCCTTCATCCGCCAGACCACCCTTGATCTGGGGCCGGTCTTCCTCGTGTGGGTGTTCGTCATGGTGGCCGCGTCCGCCAACGGGGTTAACCTGACCGACGGGCTCGACGGGCTGGCTGCGGGGTCCTCGGCTCTTGTATTCGCCGGCTACGTTGTCATCGCGTTCTGGCAGTTCCGACACCCCGGAGACTATCCGTTGGTGCGGAATCCGCTCGACGTTGCCATCCTGGCGTCGGCCGGGCTTGGCGCGTGCGCGGGGTTTCTCTGGTGGAACGCGGCTCCGGCCCGCATCTTCATGGGAGATACCGGCTCGCTCGCTCTCGGCGGAATGATGGCCGGTCTCGCGATCATGACCAGCACGCAATTGCTGCTCGTGATTCTCGGCGGCCTGTTCGTTCTAGAAACGACGTCCGTCATCATCCAGATCATCGGCTATCACGGATTGCGAAGACGCGTCTTCAAGATGGCCCCACTCCATCACCACTTCGAACTCCAAGGCTGGCCCGAGTTCACGGTCATCGTGAGGTTTTGGATCGTCGCCGGCTTGGCGGCGGCACTCGGCATGGGTCTCTTCTACGCCGAATTCCTTGCGCGTGGAGGTCTCGGATGAGCAGCTCCAGCTTGGCGGGACGCTCGGTGGTGGTCGTCGGTTTGGGTCGCTCCGGGGAGGCTGCGGCTCGGCGATTGAGCGAATCGGGTGCTGCAGTCGTGGGAGTCGATTCATCGGCCGACCCCGCATTGTGGGAACGCGTTTCCCGGCTCGCCGGAGTGGAGATCCGGCTTGGAGACTCGGGGGTGTCGGCCATGGCGGGTGCGGATCTGGTCGTGGTGAGTCCGGGAGTTCGTCCGGATTCGCTGGCGCTCAGCACGGCGCGCCGGGAAGGGATCCCGATCTGGAGCGAAATCGAGCTCGCCTACTCGATGGACGCTCGTCCCGAGCGATACGTCGCGGTGACCGGAACTAACGGAAAGACCACGACGACCCAGATGATCACTGCCGCCCTTCGGGCCTCGGACATCGAGGCGCGAGCAGCCGGAAACATCGGCGTGCCGTTGATCGATGCGGTTGCCGGAACGGCCAAGGTGCTCGTCGTCGAGCTGTCGAGCTTTCAGCTTCAGCACATCGCGAGATTTCGCGCGGCGGTTGCCGTCATCTTGAATCTTGCGGACGATCATCTCGACTGGCACGGTTCGCGGCAGGCGTATGCGGCGGCAAAGGCGCGGGCGTTCGAGAACCAGCGGCCCGGCGACGTTGCCGTGCATCACGACGATGTGGCATGTGCGCGGGCCGCTTCCACGGGAGCGGGGCGTCGGTTGCCGTTTGCGGCGGAGCACCTCCCGGCCGGCGGGGCTGGGGTCGACGATGGCTGGATCGTCGTGCCCCAAGGGAGAGTGCTACCGATCGAAGCCCTCGATTCCCTGGCTCCTCCGGCACGTACGAATGCCGTCGCTGCGGCTGCAGCCGCCTGCGCGGTCGGCGCGGATCCTGAAGCCGTCGGACGCGCGCTTGCTGCCTTCCGGCTCGCCCAACATCGACTGGAGACTGTGGCGGTCATCGACGGAGTGACCTACGTCAACGATTCGAAGGCGACGAATCCCCACGCCACTCTCGGGGCCCTGCAGGGTAACTCCGGAGTTGTTCTCATCGCAGGAGGACGCGCCAAGGGCATCGACCTCGGTGTCCTCGCCGGCGCAGCATCGGCTTTGCGGGGGGTTGTGGCGATCGGTGAAGTGGCTCTAGATATCCTCCAGGCGTTTCCCACCGTCCGGGGGGAGAGAGCCGATTCCATGGACGAGGCGGTGGGACGTGCCGCGGCGCTCGCCCGGCCGGGCGATACGGTTCTGCTATCTCCGGCGTGCGCATCCTTCGACATGTTCACCGACTACAAGTCCCGCGGCGAGGCATTCCGTGCCGCCGTCAAGCGCCTGGCGGGGGAGGGGGGGATCGGATCGTGACGGTCATCGGACTCGCAAGCCCCCGGCGATGGAGGCAGGCGCGTGGACGTACCGCCTTGTTCGTAGGGGAGAGTACCTCGTCCTATTACCTGCTGGCGACGTCGACGGGAATCTTGATCCTTCTGGGTCTCCTGATGATTCTTTCAGCGTCGTCGGTGGCCGCGTACGCCCAGTACGGAAGTTCGTTCCTCTTCTTCCGGCGTCAGGTGATGTGGATTCTGCTGGGGCTCGTGGTGATGGTGATCTTGTCGAGAGTCGACTATCACCGGCTCCGGCCTTTCGGGTGGATCCTGTCCGCCGCAGCTCTCATCGGCTTGGGAGCGGTGCTGCATCCGGCAATCGGAATCCGCGCCGGCGGATCAAGCCGCTGGCTGTCGCTCGGGCCGCTGAACATCCAGCCTTCCGAGCTGATGAAGCTCGCGGTCCTGATTCTGGCTGCTGATGTGATCGCGCGAAAGCAGGGACACCTCCATCGATTGCGCGATATCGTCCTTCCACTGGGTCTTGTGGTTGTCACGGCATGCACGCTCGTCATGCTCCAGCCGGATCTCGGAACCACGCTGTTGATCTGCCTCATTGCGTTCGCCGTCGTGTTCGTGGGCGGGACGTCCCTTCCTCTCATCGGGGCCGTCGGGCTGGCCGGCGCCGCAGGTGCGGCGGGACTTGCTTTTGCTGAGGGATATCGCCGGGCGCGAATCTTTTCCTTCCTCGATCCATTTTCCGACCCGCTCAACAGCGGGTATCAAGCCGTGCAATCGATGATCGCTCTTGGTTCGGGAGGACTCTTCGGCGTGGGGCTCGGACAGAGCCGTCAGAAGTGGCTCTACGTGCCGAATGCCCACACCGACTTCATCTTTGCGATCCTGGGTGAGGAACTCGGCATAATCGGAACCTTTGCTGTAGTCGGGCTGTTCTTGCTCATCGGGTACACGGGCATCAAGGTCGCGGTGCGTGCCCCCGACGCGTTCGGCCGACTGCTTGCGGGCGGCGCGACGGCGTGGATCGTCGGGCAAGGGATTGTGAACATGGGAGCCGTCACGGGTCTGCTTCCCATCACAGGGGTTCCGCTTCCGTTCGTGTCCTTCGGTGGTTCGGCGATGGTGTTCACGCTTGCCGCCGTCGGCATCCTTTGCAACGTTGCGCGTCAGGAGCGATCCGGCGCCAGGATCACCGAGGGGGAGGAGTAACCATCACCACGGCTGTAGTCATCGCCGGGGGCGGAACCGCGGGACACGTGTTTCCGGGTCTAGCCCTCGCCGACGCACTCGCGGGAGCCCGACGCGACGCTGTGATTTCGTTCGTCGGCACTCGCCGGGGTATTGAGACCACTTGGGTTCCCGCCGCCGGCCATCGGCTCCACCTAATCAACGTGCTTCCTTGGTCCCCAAGCCTCGGTGCCCGGCGTGCACTCGTCCCGCTCGCATTGGGACGCGCCGTTCTTCAATGCTTGAGGATCTTGAGATCGGAGACCGCCGATGTCGTGGTGGGGATGGGTGGGTATGCCAGCTTGCCGGCCGTCGCCGCCGCCAGGCTTTCGGGGATCCCGTCCGTCGTTCACGAGCAAAACGCGGCAGCGGGATTGGCCAACGTCGTCGGTGCGAGGCTGACGGCAAACGTATCACTGGCGTTCCGGGAGGCGAGAGGCGCCTTTCCGAAGTCGGCTCGCGTGCGAGTGATCGGGAATCCCATACGCGATTCGGTCGCCACAGTCGACCGACATCGTTCGCGGGGCGAGGCCCGCGAAGCCCTGGGACTGGCCGCCGATCGACCAACCCTCGTGGTGTTCGGTGGAAGTCTCGGCGCGGCGCGCCTCAACGCGGCGGCGATTGCGATCTCCCGGCAATGGAAGGAGAGAAACGATCGTCAATTGCTGGTAATCGCGGGCCGAGGACACGAATCGACGGTGCGGGAAGCCGCGGGCGCGGAATCCGCTCGCGTTGTGGGATTCGTAGAGCGCATGGAGCTGGTGTACGCGGCCGCAGATCTCGTGCTGTGCCGGGCGGGTGCGCTGACGATCGCGGAGGTCTCGGCCGCAGGAGTGCCGTCGGTTCTCGTTCCCTATCCACATGCGCGGCGCGACCACCAGGCAGCGAATGCCCGCGCACTTGCCGCAAAGGGCGGCGCTGTTGTCGTCGCCGATGCCGATGCGGAGCCCGAGCGTCTCGGCGTCCTGATCGACGAGCTTTTGGCCGACCGAAGCCGCCTTTCCGGCATCGGGACGGCGGCGCGCAACTTCGGGCGCCCGCACGCCGCCCGGGAGCTGGCCGCGTGGGTTCTGGATCTGGCCGGTCCTGCTCGTGCGCCCAAAGGTGACCGGAGATGAGCTCGGCCGGTCCGCCCCGCGGCCTGGAACGGGTCCACTTCGTCGGCATCGGCGGCGCGGGAATGAGCGCGCTGGCCAAGGTTTTGATCGCGCGCGGCAGCCTCGTCGGCGGTTCGGACTTGAAGGATGGCCGGGCGCTCGACGCGCTTCGCGCACTAGGCGCGGACGTTCGGGTGGGCCATGCGTCGGAGAACGTGAGCGATGGTGCTACCGTCGTAGTGTCGTCTGCCATTCCTCCCGGCAACCCCGAGTTGCGGGCGGCTACGGAGCGGGGACTCGTTGTGCTTCAGCGGGCGCAGGTCTTGGCCGTTCTCATGCGCGAGCGCAGAGGAATCGCGGTGGCCGGAACGCACGGGAAGACAACGACCACCTCGATGATCGCCGTCGTCCTTCAACGCGCAGGACTCGACCCCACGTTTCTGATCGGCGGGGATCTCAACGAGACCGGAACCAACGCCCGGCACGGGGAGGGAATGTGGCTTCTTGCGGAGGCGGACGAGAGCGACGGATCGTTCTTATGGCTCGGCCCTGAGATCGCCGTTGTGACGAACGTCGAGGCCGACCACCTCGACCACTACGCAGACGAGCAGGCGGTACGGGAAGCCTTCGCCGTGTTCCTCGAGAATGTTGATCCCGGCGGGGTGGCGGTCGTTTGTGCCGATGACGCCGGCGCGCGGGCTGCGGCGTTGGGGATTCGCGCACGCACGGTGACCTACGGGCTCTCAGACGGCCGCCTAACGGCGCGCGTCTCGCAGGCCGGTCCGGGCGGAACCGTCTCGGACGTTGCCTGGGACGGGCGTCCTCTCGGCCGGCTGCGGCTCTCGGTTCCCGGGGAGCACAACGTCCGCAATGCGCTTGCCGCGCTGGCCGTTGTGAGGGAGGTCGGGGTGGAATTCGACGTGGCGGCTGAGGCCCTTGCCTCGTTCACGGGCGTTCAGAGGAGGTTCCAGGTTCGCGGGGCAGCAGACGGCGTGATTCTTATCGACGACTATGCCCATCATCCGACCGAGATACGGGCGACTCTCGCATCCGCACGTGAGCGCGGGTGGCACCGGATCGTAGCCGTCTTCCAGCCTCATCGGTATTCGCGCACGCGGTATCTCGGGGCGGCGCTCGGATCGGCTCTCGCCGGCGCGGACGTCGCTGTGGTCACAGACGTCTACGGTGCCGGTGAGGATCCGGTACCCGGGATTACCGGGAAGGTGGTAGTCGACGGCCTCCTCGCCTCAGCGCCTCGTGCTCGAGCTGTGTATGTCCCCAAACGTGGAGACGTTGCGCAAGTCGTCGCTGCCGTCGCCGAGCCGGGGAACCTCGTGCTTACGATTGGTGCCGGCGATGTGACGATGATGGCCGACGAAATTCTCATCGCACTCGCCTCACGTGAGGCCGATCGAACACTTGCGAGAGTTCGAGGTGCCTCATGACGTCGGTCGTTGAGCAGGCCTTCGACGCTCTTCAATCTGCCGCGCATGGACGGGTGGAGCGCTCTGCGTCGCTCGCCGGAATGACGTCTTACCGGCTCGGCGGTTCCGCGGCGATCTTTCTCGAGGCCGAATCCGAAGCCGATCTCCAGGCGCTTGCGCGCGTTGTGGGCCGGACCGGGCTGGATCTTCTGATCCTCGGCCGCGGGTCGAACCTGCTCGTCTCGGATTTGGGATTCGATGGGATCGCGGTCCGGCTCGGGTCGGGATTCCGCTGGTCCAGGATCGAAGGGACGCATCTCCGGGCCGGTGCGGCCGTCCCCTTGCCGTCACTCGCCGTGCTTGCGGCGGAGCGGGGCCTGGCCGGGTTTGAATTCGCCGTCGCGATCCCGGCGAGTCTCGGGGGCGCGGTGCGCATGAACGCCGGGGCGCACGGGCGCGAGACGGGAGAAGTGCTCGAGGAGGTCGGGGGCATTGTGATCCCGTCGGGGGAGGCCGTCTCGATTCGCCGGCCGACTCACACGTACCGAGCGACGGATCTGCCCCAGGGACTGGTCGTGACGCGCGCATCCCTGGCTCTTACTCCGGGGGATACGGACGCGATCTCGGCCCGGCTTCGGGAGGCGCGTGAATGGCGGCGCGCGCACCAGCCGCTCAATCTGCCGAATGCCGGCAGCGTTTTCAAGAACCCTGCAGGGGAGTCGGCCGGGCGTCTCATCGAGCGGATTTGCGGCCCGATGGTCGTCGGCCGGGCCCGGATCTCGGAAGTTCATGCGAACTTCATCGTCGCCGAGCGAGGTGCTCGCGCAGACGAGGTGTACACCCTCATCCGTCGCATTCAACGGTCTGTCGCCGAGAGCGCGGGTATCGCGCTGGAGCCCGAAGTCCGGCTCGTCGGTGCATTCGAGGAGGTGTCCGATGACTCCGCCGTACGCTGACGTCCTTCACCCCGCGAAGCTCGTTTCCCGCCGACGCGAAGTTCGACTGGCGCGGGTCCGCCGGGTCCGCCGTATGCTCTTGGCCGTCGCCGTGGCTCTGGGACTGTCGTATGGAGGGTGGGCGGTGGCGCACTCGTCTTTGTTTGCGCTCGACGCCATCCAGATGAAAGGCCTGACAAGGCTGACGGATGGAGAAGTCTTGCGGGCAGCGGGGATTCACAAGGGTCAGAACGCATTTTCCGTCGACGAGGCCGCCGTGCGGCGGCGCATCGAGGCCCTGCCGCTGGTTGCCTCTGCCCGGGTGGAGCGTCACTACCCGGGGAAGCTCCAGATCATCGTGGTGGAGCGCGTGCCGGCTGCCGTGATCGAGATGCCGGGAGCTAGATGGCTCGTGGACCGCGACGGCATCGCGCTCGGATTCGCCGGCCGAGAGGGACGTGGGCTTCCGATCATCCTGACGGGGCGCACCGCCTTGCACGCCGGAGCGACGTTCCCGAGTGCCGGCGTCATCGAGGCCCTCGCGATTTGGCGGGGCTTACCCCGAGAGTTGCAGGAGAAAGTGGAAGGGATCGAAGCCGATTCGCCAAACGAGGTGATTGTTCGGGTCGCCGGGGCGCGAGCGGTGTTCGGGACCGCCGATTATCTGGATCGTAAGATCGCGGCCCTTCTGGCGATTCTCGACCGGGCGAACCGCGAACGTTCCCGGTTGCTCATCGCAGACGTTCGGGCTCCTGAGCGTCCCGCAGCTCGATTCGCCTGACACCGAGGATCCATTCTGCAGGTTCTTCCGCTGCCGGACCCTCAACCAGCGAATGGTCATTTCATTCGTCTAGGGCTTGACTCTAGGGTGATGGTCTTTGTATCGTCTGAAGCGTCAGGTGAGGTTTATATAACATTGAACCTAAAGTAGAGATTCAGGAACAGAGCTGACCTGCGGAAACAAGCCCTTCGCTTTCCCAGCGCGTTCCCTTCCCCAGCGCGCATGGACCCGAACTTGAGGGTCCGTGAGCGTGACGCGCACGAAGTCGCGTGCAGGCCGGAGCCTCGGCATGCTCGTGGCCGGAGAGATATTTCGACCGAACGGACGGGAAGGACGCGACCGGATTGATCCGGTATGACGCCTGGGTGAAGAGCCAAGGAGGGGGCAACTGATGGCAACAACGCCTCAGAACTATCTCGCGGTGATCAAGGTCGTCGGTATCGGCGGCGGCGGGGTCAACGCGGTAAACCGAATGATCGAAGAGGGCCTCAAAGGGGTCGAGTTCATCGCGATCAATACCGACGCACAAGCTCTACTCATGTCGGACGCGGACCTCAAGCTCGATATCGGCCGGGAGATCACCCGAGGCCTTGGGGCCGGCTCCGATCCCGAGATGGGGCGGCGGGCGGTTGAGGATGCGCGCGACACGATCGAGGAGGTCCTGAAGGGTGCCGACATGGTGTTCGTCACCGCCGGCGAGGGCGGGGGAACAGGAACCGGCGGGGCCCCCATAGTCTCCGAGATCGCCAAGACGATCGGAGCGCTCACAATAGGTGTCGTCACCAGGCCGTTCTCCTTTGAGCGCAAGGTTCGGGCCGAGCAGGCCGATCGCGGGATTCAAGAGCTGAAGAACAAGGTCGACACGCTCATCATCATCCCGAACGACCGGCTTCTGGATGTCGCCGACGAGAACACCACGGTCCTCGACGCGTTCAAGATGGCGGACATGGTGCTCCTCCAAGGCGTGCAGGGCATCACCGATCTCATCACGACGCCGGGCCTGATCAACTTGGACTTCGCCGACGTGAAGGCGATTCTGACCGACGCCGGCTCGGCCCTCATGGGCGTCGGCCACTCGCGCGGCGACAACCGAGCCGTGGAAGCAGCGCGCGCGGCGATCTCCAGCCCGCTGCTGGAGTCCAGCATCGACGGTGCTCGTGGCATTCTGCTGAACATCACCGGCGGAAGTGAGCTCACGCTCTACGAGGTGAACGAGTCTGCACGGATCATCAGCGACCACGCTCACCCCGAAGCAAACGTCATCTTCGGTGCCGCAATCGACGACTCTCTGGGCGACGAAGTTCGCGTCACCGTCGTCGCGGCCGGATTCGATCGCTGGGCGCGGCGAGAGGCAGGTCTCGCTCTGGAGGAAGAGGAGGACGAGCTGCTCGAAGAGGCCAAGCCTGCCCGTCGGACCCTGGTGTTCGACTCCGAGGACGAGCTCGAGGATATTCCTTCGTTCCTCCGGCGGTAACCGAACCGGCAAGTCGGTTTGCTGTGTTCGTCTGGCGGGGACTCCCGGGGCGCGCAGGGATGCGCCCCGGGGCCGTGCTCGCCGTTCCGGCCCTGGAGGCGGCGGGGATCCGGGCCGTCTTCACGACGCGCAGCGGCGGGGCCGGCGAGGGCGCGCTCGCCTCGCTCAACCTTGCTCATACCGCGGGAGAGGTCCCGGACCGCGTCTATTTGAATCGCCGGCGCGTCCTGGACGCGGTGGGCGCTCCCCTCTCCGCGTGGACGAGCGGCCGGCAGATTCACGGAGCCGAGGTCGGCGAAGCGATCGAATCCGACCGCGGGGCGGGTCTCGAAGGGCCAGAGACGTCGATTCCTGGGGTCGATGCGCTATGGACGGCGAAGCCGGGAATCGCCCTTGCCGTCCTTGTCGCCGACTGCCTTCCCATTCTGCTCGCCGAGCCTGATCGACGCCGGGTTGCAACGATCCATGCCGGCTGGCGCGGACTTTCTGCTGGGATCGTGGGTCGGACGGTCGACGCCCTTGGTTCGGATGCGTCGGCGCTCCTCGCCTACGTCGGCCCGGCGATCGGCCCGTGTTGTTACGAGGTGGGGGAGGAGGTCGCCGTTGCCGTCGAAGAGGCGGTGGGGGATTCCCGATCGGTGCGGCGCGAAGATGGACGGATTTGGGTCGATCTTTGGTCCGCGGCGGCCGCGGCGCTTCGGCTGGCAGGCGTGAGGCAGCTGCGTTTTGCAGGCTTGTGCACGCGCTCCGAGCCACACCGTTTCTTCTCCCACCGTGGTGGATCGACTGGGCGCCAGGGTCTCGTGGCGATGATGTCGTGAGCGCGGGCGACATCGCATCTGCCGTGGCGGCGGTGCGCGCACGCATCGTGCAGGCTTGCGTTCGAGCGGGTCGCGCCCCCGATGCGGTCCGTCTGGTTGTGGCCACGAAAACGGTACCACCGGCCGGCGTGCTGGCAGCGATCCGAGGGGGAGCCGACACGGTTGGGGAAAACGTCATCCAAGAGATGACCGCCAAACAGGACGCACTCGCCGGAGAGCCCGACGCGTCCGGGACGCGCTGGGACTTCATCGGCACCCTTCAGCGAAACAAGGTTAAGCAGGTCGTCGGACGGGTGGCTATGGTGCATGGGGTGGACTCGGTCCGCCTGGCAGAGGCGATGAGCGCGCGCGCGTCGGCTGCGGGATTGGTGCAGGAGGTGCTCATCGAGGTCAACGTCTCGGGAGAGGCTACCAAGCACGGTTTCCCCGTCGCCGGGTTGCCCGGCGCGGTCACGGAGATCGGCGACCTCTCGGGAGTGGTCGTCCGCGGGGCCATGACCGTCGCGCCGGCGCGAGACCCAGAGCAGGCGCGCCGCTGTTTCGCCTCTCTGGCGCAGATCATCCGGGAGGACTGGTGGCCCGCCGGCGCCGGGGAGTTGTCGATGGGGATGAGTGACGACTTCGAGCTCGCAATTGAGGAAGGCGCCACGATGGTGCGTGTGGGCAGCGCGATCTTTGGCGCCCATTCCGGCCTGGGTCTGGGAGCGTAGCGTGCCGCTTCCCGGGACGAGGTTCGCCCCCAGCGCCGCTTCCGTGCCATAGGCTAGAGAACACGAGGGGAGGACGGAGGTACCGATGGCCACAGCCTGGAAGAAGACGCTCGTGTATCTCGGGCTCATGGAAGAGGATGACGAGTTCGAGGAGCTTCCCCGGTACGAGCAAACGCGCCGTGACGAGACGCCACCGGTTGTTCGCACGGTTCGCCCCGAGTCGAACCACCCTGCCGGCCGCGGAGTCGTCCGGCAGATGCCGGGCACCGCCGGCCCGCGACAGGTTCACGTCGTGGAGCCGCGGATCTACGATGACGCCCAGCAGTTCGCAGACCGGTTCAAGAGCGGAGTGCCGGTCATCCTCAATCTTCGCATGACGGAGCCGAAGCACGCGCCGAAGATTCTCCACTTCGCGTCGGGCCTGGTGTACGGACTGAACGGACGCATGCAGCGCGTAGCCGACTCTGTGTTCCTCATCACACCGTTCAATGTCGAAGTGTCGAGCGAGGAGAAACAGCGCCTGGCGGAAAACGGCTGGTTCGACGAGCTCTGATTTCGGAGGCGCAACATCAAAGACCTTCTCTGCCTGCTCATCCTCGTCTATTACTGGATCCTTATCGCGCGAGCCATCCTCTCGTTCATTCCCAACCCTCCCGACGCTCTGAGGCCCCTTTACCGGATCATCTTCGACGTGACGGAGCCGGTCCTTAGGCTGGTCCGCCCACTGCTGCCCCCGGTCCGGATGGGGGCTATGGCCATGGATCTTTCGCCGCTCCTCGTGTTCTTTGTTTTGATCATCCTCCAGAGCGTGGTCTGCGGCCGATGACCTCCGGCCTACTCCACCCATCGGCGGTCACGGTTTAGACTCACCCTGTGACGATGACGCCGCACGACATCCTCGGGCGGGAGTTCCGCGAGGCTTTTCGCGGCTACAACGAGGACGACGTCGATGATTTTCTCGAGGCGGTCGCCGACGAGTATGGGAACCTCTACCAAGAAGTCCAGCGGCTTCGCGTCCAGGTGGCCTCCCTTCAGCGAGAGCTAGACGAGGTCCGTGGTTCGGCCGTCGCCGATGCCAAGGAGCAAGTGCAGGGAGAAGCCAAAGACGAGATGCGCCGCGCCCTCGTAGCGGCGCAAAGGGCCGCTGAAACCGCGCTCGCGGAATCTCGTGAGCGGGCGGCCTTGATCGTTTCGGAGGCCGAGGCACGCGCCGGAGAGATCGACGCCCAGGCGTCGGCTAGGGCGCGGGAGCTGGATCCCGACGCCGCGAAGGCGGCCGACGCGCTCAGGCAGCTCGTGGAAGAACGGCGACGTCAGGAAGAGGATATCCGCACGAGGATCCGGCTCATGCTCGAAGAGCAGATTCGCCTGCTGGATCAGGTAGAAGCGCAAACCCGGCATGTCTCGATGGTCGAGCGGATGTCTCGCGAGCTTTCATCGAGCGGGGCCCCGGGCGATCCTAACGAGGTGGACGGCACCCGCTTCTGGGCCGAGCCAACCGCGTGATTCGTCTCACGCACCCCGCTTTCCGTGCCTGCTTGGCTGCCCCCGCGGGCAGGCGCTAGACTGCGCCCCCGTCGGTTCCCGGAAGGAGGCTCGTCGCCCGTGATTGCGCTCAGCGCCTTGCTCGTCGCAGTGGCCTTTGTCACGCTGATCATCGGGGTTTTCCAGTCGGGTCTTTCCATGATCTGGGTGTCGATCGCCTCGAGCGTGGCCGCCGCAGTCACACTTGCCCTCGGGGTGGTGCGAAGCCGTCCAAAGGCCATCGCCGTGGGTGGTCCGGACCCGCTCGGTTCTTGGACCGGGACCGCGACCCCAGTTCTGGATGAGCCCGAGACCGCGAGGGTCTGGGAGCCCGAGCCGGCCCCGGCCCCACAGGAATTCGAAGACGAGTCCATCACGCGGGTGCTCGACCTCAGCCCGGAAGAGGAGCCGGAACTCCCTCCGATCATGACGCTGCCCCGCCGCGCCGTGCGATCGCCGAAGACCGCGGTCAAGAAAACCCCTGCTAAGAAGTCCGCCGCCGGGGCACCGGGCAAGAAGGCGACCGCGACCAAGGCCGCCGCGAAGACCGCGACCAAGGCCGCCGCGAAGACCGCAGTCAACAAGACTCCTGCGAAGAAGCCCGCCGCCGGGACACCGGCCAAGAAGGCGACCGCCAAGAGCGCAGCCAAGAAGACGCCGGCAAAGAAGTCGGCCGCACGCCGGACCTCAGCGCCCCAAACGGAGACTGCCGAACCCTTCGAGTAGGCGCCCGGCTACACGGCGAAGCGGAACTCGACCACGTCTCCTTCGCGCATCACGTAGTCCTTGCCCTCTTGCCGCGCGATACCTTGCGCACGCGCCTGAGGCCATCCGCCGACTGCCAGGAGTGCGTCGTAGGAAATCACCTCGGCGCGAATGAAGCCGCGCTGGATGTCGGAGTGGATCGCTCCGGCGGCCTCGGGAGCCGTCGCGCCGGCGGGAATCTCCCAACCGCGGGCTTCCTTTTCTCCGGCGGTCAGAAAGGTGATGAGATCGAGCCGGTCGAAGACGGCTCGGATCACGCTCGTCAATGCCCGCTCGGAAAGGCCGTAGGAGCTGAGGAGCTCGGCGGCTTCATCCGGCACCATGCCCGCTACTTCGGACTCGAGCAATGAGGCCACCGGCGTCGCCCCGGGCGGAATATCGACATGCCGCTCGGGGTCCACGGTCGCCACGAGGACAACGGGTTTCAGCGTGAGCGGTGACAGCGCGGCCAGCGCCTTGATCTCGGCGGCCTCCCAGGCCGCCTCGCGAAGCGGAGTTCCGGATTCGAGCACCGCCTTGGCCTTCTCGACGGCGGCAAGCTCCTGAACCGCGCCGGCGTCGCCGGCGCGTGCCGCCTTGCTTCCCCGCAGAACCTTGGCTTCGAACACGGCAAGATCCGCGAGCGTCAGCTCGAGCGACAGATCGGAGAGATCTGCGACAGGATCGGCATCTTCCCCGAAGGCACGGATTACCAACACCAGCGCGTCCGCCTCGCGCAGATGGCCGATGAGCTCGGCGGCCAGGGATCCTTGCCCGCGCGCGCCGCGGCGAACCAGCCCGGTGGTTTCGAGGAAGCGGAGCTGCGCATAGACGAGCTTCTTGGAAGAATGCAGACGGCCGAGCTCGTCGATCCGAGGATCCGGCACCGGCACCACGGCCTGATGAGTGCGTGACGCCGGCCCAGCCTGGATCGCCGTGAGCGCAGTGAAAACTGTGGACGTTCCGGCTTGGGGGAGACCGACCAGCCCGACCGACTTCACGGGAGCACGATTGGTCTCATGCGCGTCGCAACGTCACGACGAGTCGCCCGCCGTGGATCGTGACGTCGGAAGATCCCAACGGATTCTCGACGGCGCTTTGCGTGAATGATTCGGCGAGCACCTCACCGCAGATCCACTCGCGGTGCGGCGTCAGCGATTCCCACAGCTCATCCGGTCCGTCGATCCCGAGCGCGATGCGATCGCTGACGTTCAAGCCCGAGCGTTTCCGGAGGTTCTGCACGGCGCGCACGATCTCACGGGCTCCGCCCTCGGCCCTGAGCTCCGGCGTCAGCTCGGTGTCGAGCCAGACCGTAAGGGAGCCTTCGGTCGCCGAGGCGCCGCCGGTTGGCTCGGGCCGGCCCTCGCCGTGCTGGGTCAATACGGCCTTGACATTCAGCTCGTCCGCGACGAGGGCGAGAAGATCCCGACTCAGCTGTGTTGCTTCATCGCCGGTGATGAATGCGGCCCTCAGCGGCTGGCGAACCTTGAGCTTGGAGTCGGTACGCACTTGCAGGCCAAGCGTGACTGCCCGGCGGACCACCGCCATACCCTCGCGCAGAACGTCGTCGATCAGCGAGGCATCTGCCTCCGGCCAATCGGCGAGGTGAACGCTGTCGGGTGCGTCGGGGTCGATGCTGCGCACGAGGTTGTCCCACAGCTCGTCGGCGAGGAACGGCGTGTAGGGCGCCAGCAGAAGTGCAAGCGTCCGCAGGCATTCATGCAGCGTTGCGTGCGCCGCCCCCTTGTCCTCGTCTTCCGCTTCTTTCCAGAAGCGCCGCCGCGACCGCCGGACATACCAGTTCGACAAGTCGTCGACGAACTGCGTGACGCGCCGCCCCCCGGCTGTGGCATCGAAGGCTTCCATCGCATCCGTCACGTATTTCACCGTGTCGTGTAGCTCTGCGAGGATCCACCGGTCGAGATGGGGCCGTTTGGCTGCCGGAGTCTGCACGGATCGCGGGTCGAGACCGTCGGTGTTGGCGTAGAGCACGTAGAACGAGTACACGTTCCAGAGCATCCGGAGGAAGCCGCGCACGACGTCGTCGATCGCCTCGGCGTAAACTCTGCGGCTCGACCACGGTGAGCCGACGGTGAAGAGGTACCAGCGCAGCGCATCGGCGCCTTGCTTATCGAGCACTTCCCACGGATTCAGGACGTTCCCGATCGACTTCGACATCTTGCGGCCGTCTTTGTCGACGATGTGTCCGAGGCAGACGACACGCCGGTACGGCGATTCCCCCTTTAACAAAGTTGCGATGGCCAGCAGCGAGTAGAACCATCCTCTTGTCTGGTCGATTGCCTCGCAGATGTAGTCGGCTGGGAAACGCTTCTCGAACAGGTCGGCGTTGTCGAACGGATGGTGCCACTGGGCGAACGGCATCGCCCCCGAGTCAAACCATGCGTCGATAACCTCACGCACGCGCTGCATCGTGGCTCCGCACTCTGGACAGGTCCAGGTCACCTCGTCGATCGCGGGACGATGCAGATCCAAGCCGGGCAGCTCGTCACCCACTCGTTCTCGGAGGTCGGCTACGCTTCCGACGCACTCCAGGTGGCCGTTCGCGCATCTCCAGATAGGCAAGGGTGTACCCCAATACCGGTTACGCGAGAGCGACCAATCGATGTTGTTCGCCAGCCAGTCGCCGAATCGGCCGTGCTTGATGTGCTCCGGGTGCCACACGACGCGCTCGTTCGCGGCGAGGAGGTCCTCTTTGCGTGCAGTGGTCCGGATGTACCAGGACGTCCGCGCGAAGTAGAGGAGCGGGGTGGTGCACCGCCAGCACAGCGGATAGGAGTGCTCGTAGGACTCGGCGCGGAACAGAACGCCGCGCTCGCGCAAGTCGTCGATGATCCTAGGATCGGCAGCTTTGGCGTCTTGTCCGGCGAACGGCACTGCCTCCGGACGAAATCGCCCTTCCTCGTCGACCATGTGGATGACCGGCAGGCCGTGGCGACGTCCGACCTCGAGGTCTTCCGCACCGTAGGCCGGCGCGATGTGCACGATGCCGGTGCCGTCTTCCGTAGTCACGAACTCGGCGGAGACCACGAACCACGCGTGCTCGTCCGGGTCGGCGAATTTGTAGGGCGGGTGGTAGGGGCGCCCCTCGAGGGATCCGGCGTCGAGATACTCTGCGATCCGAGCGCCGGGCCCGAGAACCCGGTGTACGAGCGGTTCGGCGAGCACCAGCCGCTCGCCGTCGTGCTCGGCGACGACGTACTGGATCTCCGGATGGATCGCTGCGGCGGCGTTAGAGAGGAGCGTCCAAGGAGTCGTGGTCCAGACGAGCAGTGACGTTCTTTCCTCGTCGGCCAGCGGGAACCGCACGAACACGCTGGGATCGACGACCGTCGCATAGCCTTGAGCGACTTCGTGATCCGAAAGCGGCGTTCCGCAGCGCGGGCAATACGGCACGACCTTGAAGTCCTCGAAGAGCAGCCCGGCGTCGTAGATGGTCTTGAGCGACCACCACACAGATTCGACGTAGTCATTGGTCATCGTCCTGTAGGGGTCGCTCATATCGACCCAGTACGCGATTCGCTCGGTCAGCCGCTCCCAGTCGCCGACGTATCGCATGACGCTCTCGCGACACTTTGCGTTGAACTCGGCGATGCCGTAGGCCTCGATCTCTTTCTTGGAGGACAGCCCCAGCTCGCGCTCGATCTCGAGCTCAACCGGAAGACCGTGGCAATCCCAGCCCGCTTTCCTGGGTACGTACTCTCCCCGCATCGTGCGGTACCGAGGGTAGATGTCCTTGAACACGCGAGCGAGGACGTGGTGAACGCCCGGCTTCCCGTTCGCCGTGGGCGGCCCTTCGTACATCACGAACTCCTGAGCCCCTTCCCGCTGCTTGAGCGATCGTTCGAAGATCTCTTCGCGACGCCACCGCTCGAGAACGTTGTGCTCCAGAGCGGGGAAATCGATCCGACTGGGAACGTCGCGGAACCGGGGAGCGCTCATGACGGGGCATGATACCGACGATGGGTCGGGATCCCACCGGCATTGTCGTTGCGACCCGGAAGGGCGCCGGGGTGCGCACGGTCATGACCGGCCTCACCCCATCTGACCTGCGAAAACGCGCGCACAACGCTCTCCGGTGAGCGGCCTCTGCCTCGGTTGACGCTCCCAGGGGCCGGTGGTAGTCTGCGCCATCCTCGTCGGCCCCGACGAGGCCGCACCGCCTGAGAGGGATCGCCGTGGCGAGCGCCGCCAAGAAACCCGTTGGGAAGAAGGTTGCGAAGCCTGCCGCGCCCAAGGCGGCTGGGAAGAAGGCCGTCCCGGCACGAACGGCGCCGAAGGCAGCAGCTGCCAAACCGGCGCGGAAGAAGGTCGGCAAGGAGGGGCCGGAGAAAGCCTCGGCTGCCCCAGGCGCGACCAAGGCACAGCGGGCCGCTCCGGCCGTATCTCCGGCAAAGACCCCTGCTGCCGTCAAGCCGAAGCCGCGCAAGCCGCCCTTCACCCCGAAAGAGCTCGCGGCGATTCGCGAGAACCTCATCGCTCACCGGGCACAATTGCAGCGGGAGGCTGACGAACTCAACGCCGGTAGCTTTGATGCCACGCAGTCCGAGATTTCGGGCGAGGTCGCGTTCGACGAGGAATATGCGGACGCCGGTACCTTCACGTTCGAACGGGAGCGCGATCTTTCCCTCGGCAACAACATCCGCGATCTCGTCGACCGCATCGACCTTGCGCTTGTGAAGATCCAGCGCGGCACCTACGGCGTTTGTGAGCGCTGCGGCGAGCCGATCACAAAGGAGCGCCTGGTGGCGCTCCCGTACTCTGTGCTGTGCGTGAAGTGCAAGCAGATCGAAGAGCGGCTGGCATAGCCGGCCGGCTCTCAGCGCGCCTGATCCTCGCGGCGTCGGCCGTCGTGGTGGCGCTGGACCAGGCCACAAAGGTGCTGGCCTTGCGTACCTTGTCGCCCGGCGAATCGCGTCCCGTGATCGATGGTGTGTTGCATTGGACGCTTCATCGGAACCCGGGAGCCGCATTCGGCTTGCTTCCAGGCTTCCCGGTTGTGTTCACGTTTCTCGCGGCCGTGATTGCCGGAGTCATTGTGGCAACGGCATGGAGACCCCGGCCCCTTTCTTCGACCCTTGCGCTCGGACTCGTCCTCGGTGGTGCGATCGGAAATCTCATCGACCGGCTGGTTCGTGATCCGGGACCGTTCCGGGGACACGTGGTCGATTTCGTCGACTTCCGGGTGTGGCCGGCGTTCAACATTGCCGACGCGGCGGTCGTCTGCGGCGCGATCTTGCTCGCGCTGGTCGGATTGCGGACGCCGGCCGCTCGGCCCGAGCCGCGACCGCTCGACCTGGGGTCGAACGAAGAATCGGCCGGCAACGAGCCGCTCCGATGAGCTCGGCGACGTTCGTCGCCGGCCCGGAGGATGCCGGCGGACGCCTCGACGCGATCGCTGCAGCGCACACAGGGCTCTCGCGGGCTTCGATCGCCACCCTGATCGGTGACGGCGGGGTGCTCGTCGATGGTATCCGGCGTCCCCGTTCGTTCCGGCTTACCGCGGGAGAGCACGTCGACGTCCAAGTGCCCGAGCAGGCGCCGGAGGGGCCGGCGCCGGAATCCGGCATCGAGGTGCCGGTGCGATTCGAGGATGAGTGGCTGATGGTCGTGGCAAAGCCCGCCGGGCTGGTCGTGCACCCGGCGCCGGGACATGCCGGCGGAACCATGGTCAATGCCCTGCTCGGGCGCGATGGGCCTCCCGCCGGGGGTGACGCCCTCAGGCCGGGGATCGTGCACCGGCTCGATGCGGGGACGAGCGGGCTCATGGTCGTTGCCAAGGACGTCGCTGCCTATGGGCGCCTGGTGGACATGATGCGCGACCACGAGGTGGAGCGCCGCTATCTGGCACTCGTGGAAGATGTGGTCGCCGTCGACGAGGGAACCGTCGATGCGCCCATCGGCCGATCGCTCCGCAATCGAAAGAAGATGGACATCGTTGCCGGCGGACGGGATGCGGTGACCGACTTCAGCGTCCGCGAGCGTCTCAACGTGGCCACGCTCATCGATGCGTGGCCGCGAACGGGGCGCACCCATCAGATCCGGGTGCACATGGCGGCGGCCGGTCACGCCGTTGTCGGCGACGAGGTATACGGCAAGGACCGCAAGGTCGGTCGCGCCCTGGGGCTCGCCCGGCCCTTTCTGCACTCGGCCGGGTTAAGCTTCATCCATCCGATGACCGCGGCTCCCGTCGCGCTCGGGGAACCTCTTCCGTCCGATCTGCAATCGGTCCTCGACGATTTGAGGCGGCGCTCCGGGGACTCCAGAGGATGACCGTGCCGGATGATCAGCTAGGGTCGGTAAGTTCCAGGGCCGTCACGGTGCGCTCCGAGCGCGCGGCGCGCAACGCCGCTCGAACGTCATCGGGCAGGCCGTTCGCGAGAAGCGCGTCGAGTGCCGAGGCGTCGTAGAGCGGCTCCCGTCGTTCGGCGAGCGTGATCGCGGCGTCCTCGGTGTGAAGCCGCGACCAACCCGTGGCCTCCAAGTGCTTCATGATCGTGGGTTCCAGCTCTTCCAGCCTGACGGCATCGGCACGCGTTCGCTGTGCGAGGGTGATCCATTCCCGTATCGCCGCGGCGACCTCAGCCGGATCCGGCTGCTGCTCGCGCGCCGCCGCGTGGCCGAAGAGCGGGCAGCGTGCTTGATAGTCGCACCAGTTGCAGAGGCGGTTCTCGCGCGGCGGAAAAGTCTTCGCCTTGATTGCGGCGGCCACACCCGCGATTCGGGCGCGGGTGTCCTCGGCGTCTTCCGCGGTCCGCGACACCGTAACGGCCTGGCCGGGCAAGAGGTAGTACAGCGTGAGGCGCGACGGGGTGATGCCCCAGACCTCCTGTGCGGCGAGGTAGTAGATGGATAGCTGGAGGTCCCGTTCGACGATCCGCCGCGGCGGAAGCCGTCGGTTGGTCTTGTAATCGATGATCTCATAGGAACCATCGGGATGCCGGTCCATTCGGTCGATGATGCCGGTGAGGGCGACGCCTTCAACGTCGATCGCGAAGCGCTGCTCGAGCGCCGCCGGAAGCCGGAAGCTGCCGGCATGAGTGCGGTGGAATTGGGCGAGCACCTGCCGACCGTGATCGAGGTATTGCCCCTCCTCGCGTGCGTCGGCATAAGGGGCGGACTCCCAGGCGTCCTCGAGAAAGCCGAGCAACTGCCCGAGGGTAGGCGCGACGGGCACGGGCTGGTGGTAGAAGCGCCTCAACGCCTCGTGCAGACTCTCGCCGAAGGCCAGCGCCGGGGTCCGGGCGCCCGGCTCGCGGTCGACGTAACGGAACTTGTACTGGAGCGGGCAAAGCTCGTATGTCGAGATCGCGGAGTAGGACAAACGGATCGGCCGTTCCTCGGGCTCGCTCTCCACAACGGGGGGCGCGGCCGAGGCCACGGTCAGGTCGAGGGTCAATTCCTGCATGCACGGCGAGGATAACACCGGCGAGGGACGAGTTACACCCCTGTGATTCCACTCTCGACCGTCTCGACCGTCTCGACCGGGTTTCCCGGTCTTGCCCGGGCGTCCGCCGGGCGGTATAAGAATCACAGCGGTGTGATTCCGCCTGCCTTCCCCTTTTTCGAGCGGCCGGCCGGGAGGCGTCTGCGCAGTGAACAGCTTCGTGCATCTGCACAACCATTCGGAGTATTCCCTGCTGGATGGGGCGGCCCGGATCGACGAGCTCTTCGCCGAGGCCGCCAGGATGGACATGCCGGCACTGGCGCTGACCGACCACGGCGTGATGTACGGGGCCGTCGACTTCTATAGGGCAGGGAAACGGCACGGCGTCAAGCCCATCCTCGGAGCCGAGTTCTACGTTGCGACCCGGAGCCGCTTCCAGAAGGAGGCCCGGGAGAAGGACTCCAATCATCACCTTACGATCGTCGCCGAGAACCAGCAGGGCTACGAGAACCTGCTCCTTCTGGTGACGGCGGGGTGGCTGGAGGGCTATTACTACCGCCCGCGCGTCGACCGAGAAATCCTGGCCGAGCTTGCCGGCGGGCTCATCGCGACGAGCGGCTGCCTCGGTGGCGAGATCTGCACGGCGCTTTCCCAGGGGCGCGTGGGGGACGCGGAAGCGGCCGCCGGGAGCTACCGAGACATTTTCGGCCCCGATGGGTTCTTCATCGAGCTTCAGGACCACGGCTTGCCGGAACAGCGCAAGGTAAATCCCATGCTCCTCGAGCTTGCGAAAAAGCTTGGACTGCGAACGGTGGCCACGAACGACCTCCACTACACGAAGCGGGAAGACGCGGCAGCCCACGACGTCCTGTTGTGCCTTCAAACCGGCAAGACGATGAACGATCCCGGGCGCTTCAAGTTCGACGCTGAGGAGTTCTATCTCAAGAGCCCGCAAGAGATGCGGGAGCTCTTTGCAGAAGTCCCGTCGGCATGCGACGTTACGCTGGAGATCGCCGAGCGATGCAACGTGGAGCTGGAATTCGGAAACCTTCATTTGCCGCCCTTCACTCCGCCGACCGGCGAAACGCAAGAAGCGTATTTGCGTCGTCTCGTGGACCAGGGGGCGCATGACCGCTATGGAGATCCGTTCGCTCCGGAGGTGCGTGAGCGCATCGAGCACGAGCTGTCGATCATCCTTCCCATGGGATTCGCCGGCTATTTCTTGATCGTGGCCGACCTCATCGCGTTTGCGAGGAGCAAAGGGATTCGCGTCGGCCCGGGCCGGGGAAGTGCAGCCGGCTCAGTCGTTTCCTATTGCTTGCGAATCACCGATCTCGATCCGCTGAAGTACGGACTCATCTTTGAAAGATTTCTCAACCCCGAGCGTCGCCAGATGCCCGACATCGACATGGATTTCGATGAGCGGCGCCGGAGCGAGGTGATCCGGTACGTCACCGACAAGTACGGCGAGGATCGCGTCGCACAGATCGTCACCTTTGCCACCATCAAGGGGAAGCAGGCCATCCGCGACGCAGCTCGCGTCCTGGACCTCCCCTACGGAGTCGGGGACCGGTTGGCCAAGATGTACCCGCCTTCGATCCTCGGCAAGGACGCTCCGCTGGCGGCTTGTTTCGATCGTGGCGTGGGCTGGCCGGACCCCGGTCGCAACGACGCCTTTCCGAATTCCTCGGATCTCCGCAAGTCGTATGAGGAGGACGAGATCAGCCGGCGCGTGATCGACATAGCGCGCTCTCTGGAAGGCCTGCGCCGCCAGTATTCCGTCCATGCCGCAGGCGTTGTCATCGGCTCTGAACCGCTCGCGCGTTTTACACCGCTCCAGCGCACCGACGACGATCAGGGCGGCATCGTCACGCAATACGAGATGCACGCGGTGGAGGATCTCGGTCTGCTGAAGATGGACTTCCTCGGTCTCCGCAATCTAACGGTGATCGAGGACACGCTCGCCAACCTCCGGCGGACGAAAGGCATCGAGCTCGACATCGACAATCCACCCCTCGACGACAGAACCACCTATGCAATGCTGTCGGCGGGGGACACGATGGCCGTTTTCCAACTCGAGTCCCCCGGGATGCGGGAGCTGTGCAAGCGCCTTCGACCCGACCGTTTCGAGGACGTCATGGCTCTCGTAGCCCTCTACCGACCGGGACCGCTCGGCGAGAAAATGCATATCGAGTACGCAGATCGCAAGCACGGAGTGAAGCGTGTTGACTACGCGCATCCCGATCTAAAGCCGATCCTCGATCGGACGTACGGGATCATTTGCTACCAGGAGCAGTGCCTGGAGATCGCGGTTCGGATGGCCGGCTACACGATGGGCGAAGCCGACACCCTCCGAAAGGGGATCGGCAAGAAGATTCCGGAAGTCATGCGCGCACAGCGCGAGAAGTTCGTCGAGGGGTGCGTCGAAAAAGCGTATTCGCGTGAGCTCGGCCAGAAGCTCTGGGAGATGATCGAACACTTTGCCGGCTACGGATTCAACGCTTCGCACGCGTGCGGATACGGATTCATCGCCTATCAAACCGCCTATCTAAAGGCCCATCACCCGGTCGAGTACATGGCGGCGCTGCTCACCAGCGTTCGAGACAAGCAGGACCGTGCAGCGCTTTATCTCGCCGAGTGCCGGACGTTGGGAATCACCGTCAATCCTCCGGATGTGAATCGCTCCGACGCCGACTTCACGCCGACTCGTGAGGGCGAGATCAGGTTCGGCTTGGCGGCAATACGGAACGTGGGATCAAACGTCGTCCAGGCGATCGTGCGCGCACGCGCCGACCGGCCCTTTACGTCCTTCACCGACTTCGCTCATCGCGTCGACCCCGTCGTCCTGAATCGACGGGTGGTGGAGGCGCTGGCGAAGTCCGGCGCCTTCGATTCTCTAGGGGTAACGCGATCCCAACTGCTTGCGGTGAGTCCGGACAAGGGTGTGGTCCTGCGCGATTCGGTAGCTCGCACCATCGATGCGACAATCGCGCAGCGAAAGAACGAAGAGGCGGGGCAGTTCTCGCTCTTCGGAGGAGAGCAATCGCAGCAGATGGCCGAGTTGCCGGCGGCCGATCAGGAGCTTCCCCAAAGTGTACGTCTGATCGCCGAGAAAGAGATGCTCGGGCTCTATGTTTCCGATCATCCGCTGCTCGGGGTCGAGGCGGCGCTGCGAGCGTCCACCGATCTGCGCATCGCCGATGCTCCCGCCGTCGCTCCGGGGGTCACGAAAACGGCCGCGGGAATCATCAGCGGCCTCCTTCGCCGATTCACCAAGAAAGGCGACGCCATGGCCACGTTCGTCCTCGAAGATCTCGAGGGTGCGATCGAGGTGGTCGTGTTTCCCTCGGTTTACGCAAAGGTGCAGGAGGTTTTGGCGAACGACGCGATCGTATGCGTGAAGGGCAAGGTTGAAGTGCGCGGTGAAGGGGATCCGCCGAAGATCATGGCACAGGAGGTGTGGGTCCCCGATTTCGAGGGGGGTAGCGACCCCCTCATCCTCAAGGTTGAGGCCGGCACGTGCACGCCCGGCCTCGTCGACCGGCTCAAGGATGTCCTCACGTCTCATCCCGGCCCGACCCAGGTGCATGTTCACCTGCATAGCGAGGCGGGAGTAAAGGTTCTTCGCCTCCCCGGGCAGTTCGGCGTCGAGCGACGCAACGGCCTCTACGGGGAGTTGAAATCCTTGCTCGGCTCCGGGGCGACGATAGAGCGGTAGGCTAGGCGTGGTTGTGAGCCGACGGTTTCGGCCGGGGAGGTCCGGTTGGACGATCAACGTGAGGTCTTTCGGGAGCGAGTAGCGCGGCTGACACCACAGGAGTGGCGGGTTCTCGCTCTTGTGATCGAGGGACACTCGACGCAGTCTGCGTGTGAGTCCATCGGTATCGCGCCGGGCACCTTCGAGAGCCACAAGCAGGCGATCCGCCGCAAGCTCGGCGTCCCCCGCGGCCGCCGCCTCGAGCCCTATCTCAAGGAGTTCGCCGGCGACCTGCCGATCAAGACTGTACCTCGACCGGGGGAGGCGGTCGCGACCACGGCGCCCACCGGCGAAGACTTTTCCGACCGCCGCATTCGGTGGCTGCTTCGTGTCACAATTGATGAGGTGACCGAAGTCGCCCGCAACGCCGAGATGCGCGCTCAGATCCTGGGCCAGACGGTCCGCCGGATTCCATCGGCCGACGTCGCCGAGGCCGACCGTGAGGTCGAAGACCTTCAGTTTCTCGCCGGCGAGCTTCGGCTCACGGCAGACCGCCTGCTGAAGACGATCCGCGAGCGCAACCTCCCCGGGACGTAATCGAAACCCGGAACCCGCCCTCCAAGTCCGGCGCTAGAATCCCGCGGATGCTGACCCTTATCGACCTTCGCGGTTTTACGGGAGACCCCCTGGATCGTCTGCCGCGTCCCCGGCGCGCGCTCCGGGAGGAGCGTGAGGCTGTGCAATCGATTGTTTCAGAGGTGCGCGAAGGAGGTGACGCGGCCGTCCGCAGGCTGACGGAGAAGTTCGACGGAGTTTCCCTACGAGATCTCCGCGTGCCGGAACGAATGCTCGAGAAGGCCTGGAACGCGTGCGACCCGCTGTTGCGCGAAGCGCTGTCGACCGCCATCGAGCGCATCGCCGCGTACCACCGCGCGCAGGCCGGGCAACGACCGGAACCGTGGGCCATCGGGACGGAGCGTGCATCGGTCGGCGAGGACGTGCAGCCTCTCCTGCGAGTCGGTTGTTACGTGCCGGGAGGCCGCGCCGCGTACCCATCGTCGGTGCTCATGACGACGATCCCGGCACAGGAAGCCGGCGTGGAGGAGATCGCACTGTGTGTACCTCCTGGTCCAGACGGGAAGCCCCATGCCACAACGATGGCCGCGGCCTGGGGGGTGGGCATCAACGAGGTGTACGCCGTCGGAGGCGCGCAGGCGATCGCTGCCTTGGCCTACGGAACGGAGTCGGTGCGCCGTGTGGAGAAGATCGTGGGCCCGGGTTCCCTCTGGGTCACTCTCGCGAAGCACGAGGTTGCGATGGACGTCGGGGTTGATGGCTTTGCCGGGCCCACCGAGATCGTCATCGTGGCGGCCGAAGATGCGAACCCGCTGTATGTCGCCGCCGATCTCATCGCCCAAGCGGAGCACGATCCTCTCGCGACTTGCATGCTGATTACCTGGTCGCCCTCTCTCGTCGACGAGGTCAACAGCATTCTGGGGACGGAGGTTCCCGCGGCCTCCCGGCGCGAGACGATCGAAAGCGCGCTTCGCAATCAGGGGTATGCGGTGCTCGTCGACGATCTCGAGCATGCAGCCGCCGCGGCCAATGCCTTCGCGCCCGAGCACCTCGAGCTGCTCGTCCCCGACGCAAGGCAGGCACTTCCGCAGCCGCCGAAGGCGGGCGCCGTGTTCTTCGGCGAGTACTCGCCGGTGGCACTCGGCGACTACTTGGCGGGGACCAACCACGTGTTGCCGACGGGGGGAACCGCGAGATTCGCCTCTCCACTGCGCGTTTCCGACTTCCTTCGGTGGACGGCGCTGGTTGTGTTTGAGCGAGACGGGCTTGCCGAGCTGGCACCGGCTCTCAGGGCGATCGCGCGTGAGGAGGGTCTGCCGGCCCACGCTCGCGCGGTGGATGTGCGGCTGACGTGACCAACCGACCGGTTGAGATTCGCGACGATCTCAAGTCGCTTCCTCCTTATCGCGCGCCGCAAGCGGACGCCCCGGTGCGTCTCAACACCAACGAGAGCCCGTGGGCACCTCCGGACGGGGTTGTCGGCGAGTTGCGCGAACGGTTGCTGAGCTTGCCGCTGAACCGGTACCCGGATCGGGACGCCACAGCATTGCGCACGGCCATCGGCGCACGTCATTCGTGGCCGGCGGCGGGGGTTTGGGCGGCCAACGGATCGAATGAGGTTATCCAAACCCTTCTCCTGGCATTTGGAGGCCCCGGTCGCAAGATCCTCGTGTTCGAGCCCACCTACGCGATGCATGCGCACATCGCGCACGTGACCGGCACCGAGGTCGCGGCAACCGATCTGCCTGAACCCTGGGTGCTCGATCCTCAGGTCGTGGCCGAGGAGGTCGTCCGGGTAGATCCCGCGGTGACGTTCGTGTGTTCGCCGAACAATCCCACCGGGAACGCGCAGCCGGTCGAGGCGGTTACGGCAGCGCTCGACGCCGGACGGGGTCTCGTGTGCGTCGACGAGGCCTACGGTGAGTTCGGGGCCTCCTCGGCGGCTGTGGTGCTCGGCCGCGCCGAGCGCCTGGCCGTGGTTCGATCCTTTTCCAAATCCTGGAGGCTCGCCGGCGCACGCCTCGGCTACCTGCTCGCTCATCCGTGGCTGGTCGAAGCACTGCAGGTTGTTCGGCTCCCTTATCACTTGTCGGCGCTGACGCAGACGGCCGGTGAGGTGGCGCTGCGTCATGCTTCGGCGACTCTGGTGGCGATCGAGGAGATCGTTGCAGAGCGCGATCGCCTAACGAAGGAGTTGGAGCGCGTCCCGGGTATTCAGGTGTTTCCCTCTGCCGCCAACTTCCTGCTCTTTCGCACCGACCGCAACGGAACGGCGTTGTGGCGAGATCTCGCAGAGCGAGGAGTGCTGGTTCGGGACTTCTCCGACCGTCTGCCCGGCTGTCTGCGCGTGACGGTAGGAAGCGCCGATCAGAACGCGACGTTCGTTGAGACCCTGAGGAGGATTCTGGGTGCCGGCTAAGAAGAAGGCGACCAAAAGGAGCTATGCAAGAAAAGGCCCGGCAAAGAGCAAGCCGGGTAAGAAGATTGCGTCAAAGACCGCGGTGGTTCCGCGTCGCTCGAAGCCGCCCGGTTCCCGGAGTGCCAGCGTGCGAAGGAAGACGACCGAGGTTGAGGTGTCGGTCACGCTCTCGCTCGACGGCAACGGGGTGGCGAAAGTCGACACCGGGATTCCGTTCTTCAATCACATGGTGGAACAGCTCGGAAAGCACGGTGGTTTCGACCTGGACGTGCGGGCTCGGGGCGACCTGGAGGTGGACGCCCACCACACAGTGGAGGACACGGGTCTTGCGGTCGGCGAGGCCTTCGCGGAGGCTCTAGGCGACAAGGCCGGCATTCGCCGGTTCGGCTGGGCCCTCGTGCCGCTGGACGAGGCGCTGGTGCAAGTGGCGCTCGATCTCTCGGCGCGTCCCTATCTCGACCACGACGCCGACACGATGGCTCGAACGATCGGGGCGTACGACACGCGACTTACGGAGGAGTTCGTTCGAGCCTTTTGCCAGGCGGCGGGGGCCACGATTCACGTCCGCCTGCTCTCCGGGAGCAACCCTCACCACATCGTCGAGGCCGAATTCAAGGCGCTCGGACGAGCTCTCGGTGACGCAGCAGGGTCTGGAGGGCCCCGTGGAATTCCGTCCACCAAGGGCCGGCTGTGATGCGTCGCCGGATCGGGCGATTGACGTGACCCGGATCGCGCTCCTCGATTACGGCATGGGCAACTTGCGCAGCGTGGCAAAGGCGCTGGAGCGCGTCGGGGCTGAAGTCGATCTCGTCACGACGGTAGGAGGCGTCGCCGCGGACGGACTCGTCGTTCCGGGCCAGGGGGCGTTCGGAGCATGCCGGATCGGGCTCGACAACGCGGGCAGCGTGGCGCCTCTCCGCTCCTGGATCGAGGCCGGGCGGCCGTACCTCGGAATCTGCCTGGGGTTGCAGATTCTGTACGACCGTAGCGAGGAGTCTTCCCAGCAGGGGCTCGGCCTTTTCCGGGGAAACGTCGTGAGAATTCGCGGCGACGTGAAGGTGCCGCACATCGGGTGGAACCAGGTGCGATTCCGTCCCGGAATCAGTGTCTTCGAGGGGCTCCCCGACGGTACGTATTTTTACTTCGACCACTCCTACGTGCCCGAGGAGGGTGGGGAGTCGGCGGCATGGACGGAACACGGGCGGGAGATCTGCTGTGGGATCGCACGCGATGCCCTCGTGGCCGTGCAGTTTCACCCGGAGAAGTCCGGGGACGCGGGTCTGAACCTGCTCTCGAACTTCGTCAAGGAGTGTGCGGTCGCATGATCCTTGTGCCCGCAGTCGACATCCGCGGTGGTGCATGCGTGCGGCTGGCGCAGGGGGACTTCGATCGCGAGACCGTCTATGACGCGGACCCCATCGCCGTCGCCCAACGCTTCGCCGAGGCGGGAGCCGAATGGCTCCACGTTGTCGACCTCGATGCCGCACTCGAGGGAGTGCCGCGCAACCGCGACATCGTCGCCCGGGTCATTGCTGCCGTCGGGATTCCCGTTCAGGCCTCGGGAGGAATCCGGGACCTGGCTGCAGTCGAATCGCTGCTGCGAGCGGGAGCGTCGCGGGTCGTGCTCGGCACTGCGGCACTGCGGGATCTCGATCTCGCCTCGCAAGCGGTGGACATACACGGGGACGCGATCGCGATCGGGCTCGACGTACGTGGGGAGCGGCTGCAGGCTCGGGGATGGACCGAGGACGCCGGGAATCTCTGGGAAACGCTGGACCGGCTGTCGGCCGCGGGTGTCCGACGCTTCGTCGTCACCGACGTCGAGCGCGACGGCATGCTCCGCGGGCCGAACACGCAATTGCTGCGAGCAGTGATCGCGCGCACTTCGGCTTCCGTTCTCGCGAGCGGGGGTGTAGCGAGCCTGGAAGATTTGAGTGCGGTCGCGGCAACAGGCGCGGAGGGAGTCGTGGTCGGTCGCGCGATCTACACCGGAGCGTTCCGGCTGGAGGATGCGATCGAGGCATCGCGGGACGGACGCTGATGCTCGCACGGCGAATCGTTCCTTGCCTCGATGTCGATGCGGGCAAAGTCGTGAAAGGCATCAGGTTCGTCGAGCTTCGTCACGCGGGGGATCCCGTGGAGATGGCCGCCGTCTACGACCGCGAGGGGGCGGATGAGATCGTCTTTCTCGACATCGCCGCGTCGGCGGAGGGACGCAACACGATGATGGACGTGGTCTCCCGGACGGCCGAGGAGGTGTTCATTCCAATGACGGTCGGTGGAGGCGTTCGCACCCCGGACGACGTTAGAAAACTGCTGCGTGCCGGGGCCGACAAGGTTTCGCTGAACACCGCGGCGGTGCGAGATCCGGAGATGCTCCGGCGCACGGCCGACCGTTTCGGATCCCAATGTGTCGTCGTGGCTATTGATGCACGGCGGTGCAACGGTGGGTGGGAGGTGGTCGTCGAGGGCGGCCGAATCCCGACGGGACTCGATGCGCTGAGCTGGGCGGTGCATGCGACGGGAGATCTCGGCGCAGGAGAGATCCTCCTCACCAGCATGGACCGGGACGGCACGAAGGACGGCTACGATCTAGAATTGACCCGGGCCGTGGCGAGCGCCGTCGGCGTTCCGGTCATTGCGAGCGGGGGCGCCGGGACCAAGCAACACTTTGCCGAGGCGCTCACCACCGGGGAGGCCGACGCGGCCCTTGCCGCGAGCGTGTTTCATTTCGGCGAGATTCGCATTTCCGAAGTAAAGAGCCATTGCGCGGCCGAGGGGGTGCCGGTTCGGCTATGACCCTCGACCCCTATCTTGCGTTCGTCGGCTTCTATAACGACTGGTCGGCACAGATGGAGGGCGACGTCGATTTCTACGTCCGCCGCGCGAGAGAAGCGGCGCCCGGACCGATCGTCGAGCTGGGTGTCGGGACCGGCCGCATCGCCATCCCGATTGCGCAGGCCGGGATCGATGTGCTCGGGGTGGACGTTTCCGAGCCGATGATGACCGAGGGCCGTCGGCGCGCGGATGCAGCCGGTGTCGGCGACGGCATCCGCTTCGTGCCGGGGGACATGCGGGATTTCGTGAGCGATCCGCCGGTTTCCCTGGTGACCATCCCGTTCCGATCCTTTCTCCACCTCACGACAACGGAGGATCAGCTTCGTACACTCGAAAGCATCCGCGAGTCGCTGGTTCGAGATGGACGGATCGTGTTGAACGTCTTCATCCCGGATCCACACGTGATTTCCGCTCAGAACGGGCGCCGCAACTTTCTCAGCGAGTTCATCGACGAGAAGGGCCGCCGTTGCGAGTTGTACTCGCTCCCGGTGTACGAAACCGCGACGCAGCGCATCCATATGCAGGCGATCTGCGAGGCGTACGATGGCGACCGGCACGTGGAGAGCGCGGAGGCCGCCCTCGAGCTTCGCATGGTCTACCGGTTCGAGATGGAACACCTGCTTGTGCGAGCCGGGTTCGAGGTCGAAGCGCTTTACGGCTGGTTCGACGAGCGGCCGGTCACGGAGGAGTCGCGTGAGATGATCTGGGTAGCGAGGAAGACGTGAACGTCGGCGAGCTTACCTACGGCGACGGCGGGTTGATCCCGGCCGTCGTTCAGCAGAACGACAGCGGGGAGGTCCTCATGGTCGCCTGGATGGACGCCGAGGCGGTGCGGCGGACCTTGGCCGACGGAACGACGTGGTTCTGGAGCCGTTCCCGCAAGGAGTACTGGAACAAGGGGGCGACCTCGGGCAACCTGCAGCGAGTGATCGAAGTCCGCGCCGACTGCGACGCCGATACCTTGCTCGTGCTGGTAGACGCCGCCGGTCCCGCGTGTCATACGGGCGCTCGCTCCTGTTTCTTCAATGCGCTGGAGGACGGCCGTGCCGGCTGAGTACGCGCCGTCACGCGAAGAGTTTGTTCGCCTTGCCCGCGACCACACGCTGGTGCCGGTCTGGCGCGAGATCCTGGGGGACCTCGAGACACCGGTCGGAGCCTACCGCAAGCTCGGCGGTGGTCCGGGGACGTTCCTGCTGGAGTCTGTGGAGCACGGCGAGCGCTGGGGCCGCTATTCGTTCATCGGCGTCGATCCGTTCCTCGAGATGCGCAGTCGCGCCGGCGCTGTCGAATTCATCGGCGATCCTCCGGCCGGCGTGTCGGAGGCGACCGATCCGCTCGACGCCCTGGAGCGCACACTCGGCGCCTACCGCGCTCCGGCCGTCCCCGGCCTGCCGCCGCTTCATGGTGGAGCCGTTGGATATCTTGGCTACGACCTCGCGGGATACGTTGAGCGATTGCCGCACGCGAAGCCGGACGACCTCGGCCTGCCCGAGCTGTGGCTGCTCTTCACGGGACGCCTCCTAGTCTTCGACCACTTGCGGCAACGCTTGTCGGTTATCTCGAACGTGGTGATCGGTGACGATCCGGCGCGGCAATACGACGAGGCGATAGAGGCCGGAGAGGCGCTTGTGGCTAAGTTGTCGTCGCCGTCGGAAGGTTCACGCCCGATCACCTTGTCCACCGACCGGGAACCCACCGGCGTCCGGTCGTCGATGACTCCCGGGGAGTTCATAAACGCGGTCGAACGGGCAAAGGAGCACATCGCCGCCGGAGACATCTTTCAAGTTGTGCCTTCCCAGCGGTTCGAAGTGGAATGCACGGCCGAGCCGTTCGATGTCTACCGCGTCCTCAGGCTCGTCAATCCAAGTCCCTACATGACCTTTCTGAGCTTCGAGGGTCTGTCGGTCGTCTGCTCGTCGCCGGAGCCGCTATTGAAGGTGGTGGGAGACGAGGTGATCTCTCGTCCGATTGCCGGAACGCGGCCGAGGGGGGCGACGCCCGAGGAAGACGCCAAGCTCGCCGACGAGCTGTTGAACGACGAAAAGGAGCGTGCCGAACACGTCATGTTGGTGGACCTAGCACGCAACGACCTCGGAAGGGTGTGCGAGCCGGGAACGGTGCGGATCAGCGAGCTCATGACCGTGGAGCGGTACTCGCATGTGATGCATATCGTGTCGGAGGTCCGGGGGCGACTCAGCGCCGGACGCACGGCGTTCGACGCGCTCAAGGCTGCCTTCCCTGCCGGCACTGTTTCCGGCGCGCCCAAGATTCGCGCAATGGAAATCATCGAAGACCTCGAACCGGTGCGGCGAGGCCCGTACGCCGGCGGGATCGGCTACTTCGATTTCTCTGGGAACTTCGATGCCTGCATCACGCTGCGGACGGCGCTGATCGCGGACGGTACCGCGTACGTCCAGGCCGGTGCCGGAGTGGTCGCCGATTCCGTTCCGGAGCGCGAGGAAGCCGAAACACGCAACAAAGCCCGTGCGTTGCTCACTGCTATCGCGGGGGCCGAGGAGTTGAGCCGGGCGTGAGATTCCCTCTGCGCCGTGGTTCAGAGGAGTCCGGGCCCTCGGCATGAGGAGCCGCCGGCGCGGCTGCGTCGCCTTTGTGCTTCTGGTTTCCCTTGCCTGCACACGAGCGCCGGTCCGGCCGGATGCGGTCCCGAGTGCGACACCGGCCTCCCCATCCCCGAGCCCTGTTTCGTCGCCGTCGCCGCGGCCGGCCGTCTACGAGGCCGAACGGGCTCTCGAACACATTCGGATCCTCGCCCAAGAGATCGGCGTGCGCGAGGTCTCGAAGCCCGGATACCGCCGGGCTGCGGACTATGTTGCCGAGCAGTTCGGCGCCACCGGATACCGGGTCGTTCGCCAGACGGTGGCGATCCCGGCCGGCTCCAGCGAGGGGGTTCCGGTTCCGGCGACGAAGGCCGACAACGTGCTTGCGTACCCGCAGAATTTCGACCCAAGCCGGCCCCACCTAGTCGCCGGAGCCCATCTCGACACCGTCGCGGTCTCGCCGGGAGCCAACGACAACGGGACGGGTGTGGCCACGATTCTCGAGCTGGCTCGTCTTGCGTCGCTGGAGTCCACCCGGCTTCCGGTGGTTTGGGTGGCCCTTGCCGGAGAGGAACGTCGCTTCCGGCCCGACGGGGCACTGTTCGGGGCCAGGCACTATCTCAATTCGTTGTCGGCTCCGGAGCGCGCCTCGCTGCGCGGCATGTTCAATGTGGACATGGTCGGCAACGGACCGATCGTGCTCGTGTGTTCGAGAGGCACCGGGAAGCGGGGTTTCCTCGACCACACGATCGCCTCGGCACGCAGGCTCAAGGTGCCCGTCCGCGAGCAGGTGGTGACCCGGTTCTTCAGTGATTCCGGCCCATTCGAAGGCGCCGGAGTGCCCGTCTCGTGGCTGTGGGCCGGGGAGCATCCGAGCGTGCACACTCCTCAGGATGTCCTCGGGGTGATCCGTATCGCCGACCTGGAGCGGTTCGGCCGTGTCGGCTGGGAGGCGCTACGCACCTTCCGCGGGTAGCGTTTGGCGATCGCGCTATCATCGTCCTGTCTTGGCTAGTTCCTTTCTCGAGCGCGTCGTCGCCGCACGCCGGGACGACGCCGAACGACGCCGTATGGGCGGCGCGCTGGAGCTTGCGCGCGAAGCTGCCGCTGCAGCAGGAGAACCACGCGACTTCGCCGGGGTGATCGGTCGTCCCGGGATCTCTCTCATTGCCGAGATCAAGCGCGCCTCCCCGTCGGCGGGAGACATCGCCTCGGATGCGCGGCCTGCCCTGCTCGCGAAGTCGTATGAGTTGGGCGGTGCCTCGGCCCTCAGCGTGCTCACCGAGCCGGAGCATTTTCACGGATCGCTAGAGGACCTGCGCGCCGCGCGCGAAGCGGTCAGGATTCCGGCTCTCCGCAAGGATTTCCTCTGCGACCCCCTCCATCTGTGGGAGGCTCGGGCGGCCGGCGCCGACGCTGTGCTGCTCATCGTCGCCGCCCTTTCGATGGCCGAGCTCGATGCGCTTCTCGACGTTGCAACGTCGATCGGGTTGGGCGTGCTCGTCGAGGCCCATACCGAGGAAGAGGTGGACCGGGCGTTAGAGGTGAATGCCGGAGTCATCGGGATCAACACACGAAACCTCGCGACGTTGGAGGTGGATCCCAACGTGGCGCGTCGTCTGCGGCCACGTCTTCCCGAGGGGGTCCTTGCGGTTGCCGAGAGTGGGGTGTCGACGCGACAGGACGTTCGAGCACTGGAAGCGCTGGGGTTCGATGCGGTGCTCGTGGGCGAGTCACTGATGCGCTCGGACGATCCCCGAGCCAAGGTGCGCGAGCTTCTCGGGGATCGAGACTAGTGGGCTCTACGGCGGAATGGGTCAGGGCGGCGGCGGCAGACGATGTGCCCGACGGCGGTGCGAAGCTCTTCCGGTACCTCGACAAGCGGATCGCGCTTTTCAAGACGCCTCGGGGAATTTTCGCGACCGACAACCGCTGCCCGCACGAGGGCTATGCGCTTGTGCAAGGTACGGTGAAAGACGGGGTCCTCACCTGCGCATGGCACAACTGGAAGTTCGAGCTGGCCGGCGGCTCCTGCATTTTCGGAGGAGAAAACGTCAGGACCTATCCGGTCGAGTTGCGGGGCGGTGATATTTGGGTGGACATCGCCGACCCGCCGGCCGAAGAGATCCAGCCGGCGCTTTTCGCGAGCCTCCTGGAGGCGATGGGTGAGGTCGATATCGGCCGGCTCGCGCGCGACACCATGCGGCTGCAGAGAATCGGCACTCCGATTGCAGAGGTCGTGCGCCAAGGGGTTCATTTCGGCGCGCCGCGCCTCGAGTATGGGTGGAACCATTCGCTGGCCACGCTTGCAGACTGTCTCAATATCGCCGCGATGCTCGGCGGGCCGCTCGATTCGCTGCCGGTAGTCCAAGGCCTCTCGGTCGTCTCCGAGACCGAGGTTCGCCGTCCGCCGCGTCCGCGTCCCGACCCCGTCGACCCGGTCGCAACCTACGGTTCGACGGATGATGCTCTGCGTGCGTATCCGGGGCTGGTCGATGACGAGCGCGCGGATGAAGCCGAGGCGCTGCTTCGCGGGCTCATCCTTGCGGGGGTAGAGGCGGAGCGCATCAGGCATGCGCTCCTGTCGGCCATCACCGACCATTTCCTGTCTTACGGCCACCCCATCATCTATTGCCAGAAAGCGTTTGAGCTCCTCGATCGAATCGGGTGGGAGGAGGCGGATACGGTTCTGGGTCCGCTGGTCCCCAACATGACCTTGGCGACGCGGTACGACGTCCTGCCGTACATGGCCCGCTTTCTTCGGGAATGGCGCTCGGCAAAGCCGGATCTCACCGCACTTCTGAAGCGTGGGCAGGAGTCTGCATTCGATGTGCCGGGCTTCCGGCGGGCCCTGCTGGATGGAAGCCCCGAAGAGGCGTTCGCGTCTCTTCACGGCGCACTGGAGGCCGGAGTCCCGGTGCCGCAGATCATCGATGCAACGTCACAAGCGGCTGCCGAGCGGTTCGCACGTTTCGACATCGATCTCGATGTCGACGACACCAACGAATGGGGGTGGCTGGACGTCACCCACACGCTCACCTATACAGACGCATTGAGGTGGGCCTGGTCGTCGGATCCCTCTCCGGAAGTCCTTCGGGGACTGTTCCACGCCGCATGGTTCGTCCAGTGGACGGGCCGGCTCGATGCGCGCGATGCCACGCGCGGACCGAAGCCGTTCGAGAACTCGGACGCCTCGCAGATTCTCGCGGCGGTAAGGTCCCGCGATCCCGATAAGGCCGTGGCGGTGGTACGAGGGTTCTTGGGGCCTAGGGACGACCTGGAGCGTGCGATGGCTCAGGCGGCCGCGGAAGATCAGCACACGGCGCCGATCATGGTCGCGCACAGTGTGAAGACCTCTCGCGCGGCGATTGTTGAGTCCCGCGCGCTGGGCGACGGAGCCGAAGGGCGAGAACCGATTGCCGCCGCGGCACGGTTTCTCGCCTCGCCGAAACGGGAGCGCTTCGTGTACAACGCGACCCTCGAAGCGATCGCATTCGTCCAAGGTCGTGCAAAGGGCGACGATCGGTAGCCGACCGGTGACGGCCGGGGTCGCGACCGCTACAGTGGTTCAATGAAGCGGCCGGGCAATCGCTGGCAAGAGGTGCTGGACGAAATCGTGGCCGGGACGGCCGAGCCCCCGCCGTGCGTGGTGACGCTTCGGCTGCCCTCGATCGACGGGTGGGAGCCGGGTCGCGTGTGGGGAAGCTGGAAGGTCGATCCCGACATGTTCCATGGGGGAGGGGCGTTGTTCGGCGGATACCTCGCCGCGCTGGCCGATTCGGCCGTCGGCTTGGCGATGCTCTCGACGCTGGACAATGACGAGCTCTTCACCACCTCCGACCTACGGTTGTCGTTCTTCCGTCCGGTGCTAGACGGAACGATCGAGTTCGTGGCGGAGGTTCTTCACCGTGGCCGCCGGCAGGCGCACGTCGAGGTGATCTTTCTGA
Organism: Actinomycetota bacterium; assembly: GCA_046713235.1. Taxonomy (GTDB): domain Bacteria; phylum Actinomycetota; class AC-67; order AC-67; family AC-67; genus JBKKBZ01. The sequence continues at coordinate 41,960 of JBKKBZ010000125.1, forward strand.
ACGACAAGGACAAGGTCATCGGCAAGGCGACGGCAACGCAGGTCATCACGCCGATCGGCGGTTGAAGCAGAAGGCCCTTTCCCTCGGCGGCGTGTGCATTCCGCCACTCCGGTAGCGCGGCGCCGATAGACTCCTCAGCGTGAATACACCCTCCCTCGAACCCGATGCCGGGGGCCATTTCGGTCGCTTCGGCGGGCGGTTCGTGCCGGAAGCCCTCATGGCGGCGCTGACCGAGCTCGAGGAGGCCTTTACGGCGTCGCGGTCCGACCGGGAGTTCCTCGACGAGCTCGACGGACTTCGCCGGTCGTATGCCGGCCGCCCGACCCCGTTGTGGTATGCGCGCAACCTCAGCGAGCGGCTCGGTGGACCGCGGATCTATCTGAAGCGCGAAGATCTCGCACATACCGGAGCACACAAGATCAACAACACGCTCGGTCAGTGCCTTCTCGCGAGTCGCATGGGGAAGAAGCGGATCATCGCGGAGACCGGCGCGGGGCAGCACGGCGTAGCGACCGCCACCGCGGCGGCCCTCTTCGGACAAGAGTGCGTCGTGTACATGGGGGAGGAGGACACCCGCCGCCAGGCGCTCAACGTCTTTCGCATGGAACAGCTCGGCGCCACGGTCGTTCCGGTCGCGGCCGGGTCGCGCACGCTCAAGGATGCCATCAACGAAGCGCTCCGGGACTGGGTGACCAACGTCGAGTCCACCCACTACGTCATCGGCTCCGTCGTCGGTCCGCATCCCTTCCCGCTGCTGGTGCGCGAGTTCCAAAAGATCATCGGCGAAGAGGCTCGCGCGCAGATCGAACACGCCGAAGGCAGGCTGCCCGACACAGTCGTGGCTTGTGTGGGCGGAGGCTCAAACGCGATCGGGATCTTCCACGGCTTTCTCGGGTCGCCGGGCGTGAAGCTCGTCGGGGTGGAAGCGGCGGGCCGCGGGCTAAGCTCGGGGGAACACTCCGCGACCATCTCGGGCGGCGAGCCGGGCGTCCTGCACGGTGCGCTGTCGATGCTGCTCCAAGACGCCGACGGCCAGGTGCGGCCCACTCATTCGATCTCGGCAGGCTTGGATTACCCGGGTGTCGGGCCGGAGCACGCGCACCTCAACGAGATCGGGATGGCGACGTACTACACGGCCACCGATGAAGAGGCCTTGGAAGCCTTCGGTCTCCTCGCGCGCACCGAGGGCATCCTCCCTGCGCTGGAACCCGCACATGCGCTCGCTTGGGTCGCCCGCAACAGCGACACCGCCGGGGAGGTCGTCGTGGTGAATCTCTCCGGGCGCGGGGATAAGGACGTGGAACAGATCCGGCGGCATGTCGGCGGCAATGACTTCTGAGAGCAAGCCGCTTGAGCGGCTCGATGCCGCGTTCCGGCGCGGCCGCGAGACCCACCGCGCCTTGCTGATGCCGTATCTGGTCGTGGGTTACCCGGACGACGAAACCTTCGTGCGCATCGCCGCCGCCTGTGCGGCGGAAGCCGACGTCCTAGAGCTCGGGATCCCGTTCTCGGACCCGATCATGGACGGACCGGTGATCCAGCGCGCAACGACGAGTGTCTTGGACCGAGGGCTACCGATCGACAAGGCGCTGGGCCTCATCGAGCGCGCGGTCTCGTCGTCGGGCCTTCCGTCGGTTGTGATGACCTACTACAACATCATCTTTCGTCGCGGTCTCGAGACATTCGCGAAAGAATTGGCCCGCGCAGGAGTAACGGGGGCGATTGTGCCGGACCTCCCCGTTGAGGAATCGGCCGGCTGGTGTGAGGCCTGTGCCGGAGCCGGAATCGCGCCGGTGATGATCGCCGCGCCGACGTCGACGGCGCCGCGACTTCGCGCGCTGGCGGCGGCCGGCAAGGGGTTCGTGTATGCGGCGTCGACGCTGGGCGTGACGGGAGTCAGGGAGTCGCTGTCGGAGCGCGCAAGGGAGCTGGTGGCCTCGCTGCGAGCGGTGACCAATACCCCCATAGCCGTCGGCATCGGTGTCTCCACGCCGGCTCACGTAGTGGAGGTTGCGACCTATGCCGACGGGGTCATAGTCGGCAGCGCCGTCGTCAAGGCGATAGAGGAGAGCACCGACCCGGTACACGCCGTCGGTGAGCTTGTTCGGCGACTCGCTTTGACGACGAACAAGCCGGATTGAGGTTATTCTTTTGCCTTCGGCCGGGGTGGCGGAATGGGATACGCGATGGATTCAAAATCCATTGGGGGCAACCTCGTGAGGGTTCGAGTCCCTCCCCCGGCACCGAGAAGGGAGCACTGATGCGCGCGGTTCTCTGCAAGGAACACGGCTCGCCGGAATCCCTCGTTGTGGAGGACGTCCCTTCACCGTCGCCCGGACCGAACGGCGTCGTGGTCGAGGTTCGCGCATGCGGCGTGAACTTCCCCGACACGCTGATCATCCAAGGGAAATACCAGTTCCAGCCCGACCTTCCCTTCTCACCTGGAGGCGAGGTTGCCGGTGTGGTCAAGGAAGCCGGGGAGATGGTCCACGGCTTCAAGCCCGGCGACCCCGTGATCGCTTTCACCGGCTGGGGTGGCTTCGCCGAGGAGGTGCTCACCGACCCGTCGCATCTGATGCCGATGCCGGACGGCATGGATTTTGCGACCGCCGCATCCTTCGTAATGACCTACGGGACGTCGATGCACGCGCTCGCCGACCGCGCCGACCTGCAACCGGGTGAGACCCTGCTCGTGCTCGGCGCAGCCGGAGGGGTCGGCCTAGCGGCCGTGGAGATCGGCAAGGCGATGGGGGCACGGGTGATCGCCGCCGCCTCGGACGACGGCAAGCTCGAGTTCTGCCGCGCCCACGGCGCCGACGCGACGGTGAACTACGAAACCGAGGACCTCAAGCAAAGGGTCAAAGACATGACCGCCGGAGACGGCGCGGACGTGGTGTACGACCCGGTTGGCGGGCCCTACAGCGAGCCGGCCCTCCGCGCGACCGCGTGGGCGGGGCGCTATCTGGTTGTGGGCTTCGCCTCGGGCGAGATCCCGCGCATCCCGCTGAACCTCACGCTGCTGAAAGGGTGCTCCGTCGTCGGTGTGTTCTACGGAGCATTTGCTGCGCGGGACCCGGCGCGCAACGGCGCGAACCTCAAGCGGCTGGTCGGCTGGTTTTCCGACGCCACCCTCAAGCCACACATCGACGCCACCTATCCGCTCGAGCGCGCAGCCGAAGCGCTCAACGAGGTTCTCGCGCGGCGCGTCCGCGGGAAGGTCGTGCTGGTCACCGATCCTCGCTGAGTCCGCCGTCAACAGGCAGGTCCTGCTCGTCTACCGTGACGTCGATCGGCGCCGGCTGCTCTGAGTCTCTCGGCCGGCCGAAGATCCACAGCATCCCTCCGGTTACGAGCAAGGCGACGGCCGGAATGCCGTACGGACGCATGATTCCCGCGGCGTCGAGATTGCGTTCCCGATCCAAACACTCAAGGCGGCCGGCCTCGTCTGGGCCCTTCGAAGGGAACCGTTTCTCACAGCGGACCTCGGCGAACACGGCCGGACTCCGGGCGTGCTGATACACCAATCCCAAGCCGTACAGGAGGGGAAAGATGGCGGCAACCGCGAATCCGAGGCCGACGATCCGCCTCGCCGTCCATCGCTTTCGCCGGTACACAACTGGATCGTAGCCTGGTACGGGTTCATCGATGATCGTCCGGAACACCCGATACCCACCCGGCCAGACGTCTTGACCTGTTCCGACATGTACGATATATTGAACGGCAGGGCTTGGTTTGGTATCTCGACAAGCAATGGGGGGACCAATGAGGGATAAGCGACACCGGCTGACATCGACTGTGCTCCTTCTCACCTTGCTCGCGACCGCGTTCGTCGTGTTTCAGGCGGCGGGGGGCAATCGGGCCGAGGCTGGGAACGGCTGCGCCAGGCTCTCGTTGAATATCGACCCGCTGGTGGCACATCCGGGAGACCGGGTGAACATCACCACGGGAGCGTTGAACTGCGGGAGTCAGATCCTGAAGCTGAAGATTCAAACGAAGGTCACCCCTCCGGCGCCGTGCCGGATCTCGACCTCGAACTCCCGGTTCATGCTCAAGCCGCAGCAGCTCGGCCACTTTAAGATTCAGTTCAAGCCCAAGTGCAAGGGTCAGCACATCGTCCATTCAGCCGCACAGGATGAGGACACGCTCGACCTTCTGGGAGAAATACAAGGCACTTTCGACGTCGTCTGAACCATCCACGCTAGGCCAAGCCCATCACAGACCCGCCCTAGAGGCGGGTCTGTGGCTTTGCTGATCCCGAGCCGCCCGTCGCGCTAGACAAACCTGCCCCGTCGCCCACACACTTCCGTCGTGATCTGCGAAAGCTGCGGCCGCCCAAACGACGACGACGCCCGGTTCTGCAGCGGGTGCGGCAACCGGCTGGAGCCGGCCGTCTCGGCGCCGGCGCATCCACCGGGCGAGCTGCGATCCGGCGATCCCCGCCAGATCGCCGGCGGCCGCTACGAAGTCGTGTCCTTCCTGGGAGAAGGCGGCCGCAAGCGCGTCTACCGCGCGAGCGACATCCGGCTGGACAGGGACGTGGCCGTGGCGATTGTGAAGATGGAGGGCCTCGACGAGCAGGCCCGTCTCCGCGTCGAGCGGGAAGCCCGGGCAATGGGCCGCCTCGGCGACCATCCGAACATCGTTACCGTGCACGACATCGGCGATGAAGACGGCCGGCCTTACATCGTCAGCCAGTTCATGGCCGGAGGGTCGGTCGCCGAGCTGCTCGACCGTTCGGCCGACCGGCGTCTTTCGGTGCCCGAGGCCGGGCGAATTGCACGGGATCTGTGTCTTGCCCTGGAGCACGCGCACGCACGCGGAGTGGTCCACCGCGACGTGAAACCGGCCAACGTCTGGCTGACCGACGACGGTGCCGTAAAGCTCGGGGACTTCGGTCTGGCTTCGGCGGCCGAGCAATCGAAGATCACCATCGAAGGCATGATGCTGGGCACGGTCTCCTACATGTCCCCGGAACAGGCTCTCGGCCGGCCGGCCGACGCACGGAGCGACGTTTACTCTCTGGGAGCCGTTCTCTACGAGATGCTTTGCGGCCGTCCGCCGTTCCTCGGCGACGACGTCGTATCGATCATCTCTCAGCACCTGAACACCGTGCCCGTCGCCCCCACGTGGCACAACCCCGACGTACCGGCGGCCCTAGAGGAGCTTGTTCTTCGCATGCTGGCCAAGGCACCCGACGACAGACCGGAGTCGGCCACGAAGGTGCGCGAAGCGCTAGACATCATCTCCGCCGCGACCACGGAGACGCGGATCGACCTCGGCGAAGCCAATCCGCTAGACCGGCTGGCCGGGGGCATTTTTGTCGGGCGGGAGCGCGAGATGGAGGAGCTTCGCGCGAGCGTGGACTCTGCGCAGGGCGGTCACGGACGGCTGGTCCTGCTGGTCGGGGAGCCCGGGATCGGAAAGACGCGAACCGCCGACGAGGTGGCCACCTACGCGCGGCTCCGGGGCATGCAGATCCTCGTCGGACGTTGCTACGAAGGCGAGGGCGCGCCCGCCTTCTGGCCCTGGGTTCAGGTGATCCGCTCGTACGTCATGGAGCGCGACCCGGCCCTTCTCGCGGGGGAGATGGGGACGGGGGCGGCCGACATCGCCCAGGTCGTGTCGGAGATTCGCGAACGGCTCCCGGATCTGCCTCCTCCCTTGCAGATGGAGCCGGAACAGGCACGCTTCCGGCTATTCGATTCGGTGACGACCTTCCTCAAGAACGCCTCTCGCGGAAGACCGCTGATGCTCGTCCTCGACGACCTTCACTGGGCGGACAAGCCTTCGCTCCTGCTGTTGCAGTTTCTCACGCGAGAGCTGCGCACGACGCGCATTCTCGTCATCGGCACCTACCGCGACGTCGAGCTGGGGCGTCACCATCCGCTTGCCCGAACGATCGCCGACCTTGCTCGCGAGCACGTTGCGGAGCGCGTTTCGCTGAGCGGGCTCGGCTACGACGACGTAGCCCGCTACATCGAGATGACGGCCGGAATCACGCCTCCCAAGTCGCTGGTGACCGCGGTGCATCGCGAGACGGAGGGCAACCCGTTCTTTCTCGCCGAGGTCGTCAGGCTGCTGGCAAGCGAGGGCCGTCTTCAGCGACCGGACCAGATCGCGACGTGGAGCGTTACGATTCCTCAAGGCGTCCGGGAAGTCGTCGGTCGCCGGCTCGACCATCTCTCGCCCGAGTGCAACGAGGTCCTCACGGTGGCTTCTGTGGTTGGGCGAGACTTCACGCTTGCGGTTCTCGAGCGATTGCTCGAGAAGCCGGCGGATCGGCTCCTGGAGCTTCTCGACGAGGCGGTGCAGGCCCGGCTGGTCACGGAGACCCCCGGCATCGGCGGGGCACGATACCGGTTCGCTCACGCCCTTGTTCGAGAAACGCTGTACGAGGAGCTCAGCGCGGCCAGGCGACTGCGGCTGCACCGAACAATCGGCGAGGTTCTGGAGGTGCTGTACGCCGAAAATCTCGAGAGGCATCTCGACGAGCTTGCCTATCACTTTTTCGAGGCCGGCTACGCTGGTGAGGCCGACAAGTCCATCGATTACCTCGTGCGCGCAGGACGCCACTCGGTAGAGCTTCTAGCCTACGAGGAGGCGGCCGGACACTTCGACCGAGCGCTGCAAGCGCTCGAGCTTTATGAGCAGGTAGACCAGGAGCGGCGCTGTGAGCTCCTGCTGGCCCTCGGGGACGCTCAATGGCGTTCCGGCGAGATCGTCAAGGCCCGTGCCTCGTGTCAGACGGCGGCATCGATCGCCCGCCCCCTGGGTCGTACCGACCTGATCGCGCGCGCGGCGCTTGGATTCGCCATCGGGATGGAGTTCGGACGGGTCGACGAGGAGGCTGTGGCGCTGCTCGACGAGGCTCATCACGCGCTCCAAGACGAGGAATCGACGCTCGCGGTACGGGTCGCGTCGGCGCTGGCTCGTGCCCTCTTCTTCGAGGAATCGCTGGAGCGGCCGACTGCGCTGGCCCGGCGGGCCGTCGACATCGCGCGGGGCGTCGGCGACCCGCTGACGCTTGCCTCAGCCCTCGACACGCTCACCTACCTGGAATGGGGTCCCGACAGCATCGAAGACCGGCTCGTTCGTTCGGTCGAGATGTTGCATCTCGCCGAACAGGCCGGCAGCAAAGAGCTGATGCTCGAGGCATACATGGCGCGGATGATCGCCGCGCTGGAGATTGGAGACGTCCAGACCGTCGACCGGTCGATCGCGGCCTACTCGGGCATCGCCGAAGAGCTTCGACGGCCCCTCTATCTGCTGTATGCGCTGTCTCGCCGGGCCATGCGCGCCCTGATGTCGGGGCGGTTCGACGAAGCATTCGATCTCTCCCGGCAGGCTCGCGATCTCGGGAACCGGGCCGGCGAGCCGGATGCCGAGCTCGTGTTCGGGTCGCAATCGTTTTTTCTCGGCGGCGAACGAGGGGACCGCGAGCTTGTCAAGGAGGCGACCGACGGCTGGGAGGAGTACCTAGGGCGAGTGTCCAAGACGAATCGCATCGCCCACACCTGGCTCTGGCTCGGCAAAGTGATGCTGGATGAGGTCGAGTTCGTTCGCGAGCGGTACGAGGCCACGCCGGATGCGGATATCTTCGAATCTCGCCGGGACCTTCAGTGGATGGGGGCGATGACGGCGGTCGCGGTGGTCGCGACGGTGCTCGGTGACGCGCGGAGGGCGTCGCTGCTCTACGATCTGCTGCTTCCCTACGAGTCGCGGGTGGCCGTCGCCGGTGGTGCGGTGATCTGTCTCGGACCCGTCGCGATGTACCTGGGCGCGCTGGCGCTGACGACGGGCAAGCTCGATGAGTCCATCCGTCACCTCGAGGCCTCCGAGAAGCTGGCTCAATCCATGCAATCGACGCCGTTCGTCGCGCGAACGCGTCTCTATCTCGCCCGGTCGCTGCTCGCTCGAGATGCCGGCGAGGACCGGCAGCGGTCGCTGGAGGTCCTCTCGCGGTGTTTGGCCTCGGCGCGAGAGATGGGGATGAGCCGGCTGCTCGAGCAGGCACTGGCGGTGCGCCTGGAGGCGCAGGGCCTGTCGTCCACCGACGTCTTGAGTTCGATCGATTCGGTGGCCTCGGCCGTGGAGCGAGAGCGGCCGGATCTCAGCATCGGCGGCGACGGCACCGTCACGATTCTTTTCACCGATATCGAGAACTCGACCCAACTTACGGAGCAGGTCGGCGACGAGCCCTGGTTACACATGCTGCGAACCCACAATGGGATCGTTCGCGAGCAGGTTCGTGCTTATCTGGGGAACGAGGTGAAGTCCCTGGGCGACGGGTTCATGATCACATTCTCGGAGCCCCGGCGCGCGCTGGAATGCGCGGTGGCCGTCCAGCGGCGGCTTTCCGCTCACGGCCGCGAGCATCCGGACGAGGCCATCCGGGTCAGGATCGGGTTGCATACCGGTGAAGCAATCGCCGTCGAGGGAGACTTCTACGGCAAGCACGTCAATCTCGCTGCGCGCGTTGCCGGTGCTGCGAACGGGGGCGAGATCCTCATCACCGCAGAGACATGGTCGCGACTCGGCGACGAGTTCGAGATCGAGAGCGAACGAACGGTTACCCTCAAGGGCATTACCGGTGAACAGCAGGTTGTCGCCGTCGCATGGGATTGAGGGGCCCCCGGCCGAGGGTTAGGATTCGTCGCCGAGGGGCCGGCGAGGAGGTTGGGTGAAGGTTCGTCAAAGGCTGGCTGCTCTCAGCGGAGAGATTGCCGGGGCGCAGACGAACGCTCGCATTCTCGAAGAGCAGCTTGCCTACCTCGACGAGCTGGCAGAGGACGCGCGGATTCGCGCCCTGGTCTCGGAGACTCCGCTGGCCCACCGGGAGCACCGGGAGGCCCAAGACGACGCCGACCGCGCGCGCCGTTCGCTCGGCGACGCGCAGGAGCGCGTCGCCGAGCTCCGGACAGAACAGGATCGTCTGCTCGAGCGCCTTCTCGAATCGGGCTGAAGACAGGGAGCCACGCCGCTAGACTGCCGGGCAATGAGTCATCGCCCCAGGGTCCTCGTGGCAGAGGACGAGACGATCATCCGCATGGATCTGCGTGAGATGCTCGAGGAAGAGGGATACGAGGTGCTCGAGGCGACCGACGGCGAGGCCGCCGTTCGCATCGCTCGGGAAGAGCGGCCGGACTTGGTGATCCTAGACATCAAGATGCCCTTGGTCGACGGGCTGTCGGCCGCAGGGGCCATCACCGCCGAACGCATCGCGCCGGTGCTCATCCTCACGGCCTACTCTCAGCGGGATCTGGTCGAGCGCGCGTCCGAAGCCGGGGCGATGGGATACCTAGTCAAGCCGTTCCAGAAACATGACCTCCTGCCGGCGATCGAGATCGTGAAGGGTCGTTATCTGCAGCTCGCGGCCCTCGAAGAGGAGGTCGGCGATCTTACGGAACGGCTCGAATCGCGGAAGACCATCGACCGGGCAAAGGGGCTCCTGATGGACCGGTATGCCCTCTCTGAGGGCGATGCCTATCGATTCCTGCAGCGTGCCGCCATGGAACGCCGGCTCGACATGCGGGATGTGGCGGAGGCCGTCATTCGAGGGACGTTCGAGGCCACGCCTTGACTCTACCCGGGCGAACAATCCACATTTGCCCCTTGGGTCTGGCCGCGCTCCCGGCGATTTACGATATTCCGTTGTAGCCTGGTTGCGGCCCGGCGGAGGTCGCCGCGAAGCTGGAAAACGACCGCGAAGCGTGTGGTGAAGGAGGCAGGATGAGATCGAAGAGGTTGGTGGTGCTGTCGTTGCTGGTGATTCTCGCCATGGTCGGCGCAGCTTGCGGCGGCGACGACTCGAGCCAAGGTGGCAAGAAGACCCTCAAGCTCGTGTACATGGGGGCCTTGACCGGGAGTCTTTCGCAACTGGTGCTGCCCGGCCTGAATGCATCGAAGCTGGCGGTCGAGGAGCTAAACGCCAAGGGCGATCTGCCGATCAGGCTCGAGGTCGAGGAACAGGACACACAGGCGGACAAGAACAAGGCCGCGACGATTGCCCAGGGGCTGAAGGACCGAAACGATGTCCTGGCCGTTCTCGGACCGGCGTTCAGCGGCGAATCACAAACGACCGGGAACGTGCTGGACCCGGCCGGGATCCTTCGGGTCACCGGTTCGGCGACGAACCCACCGCTTGCGAAGAACAACTGGAAGTATTGGTTCCGTACCCTCGGTAACGACGACACGCAGGGTGGGGCTACCGACGATGCCATCATCAAATATCTGAAGAAGACGAAGGTTTTCGTCGGTCACGACAAGACCCAGTACGGAGAAGGACTGGCAACAATCGTCCGCGATGCGGTGAAGGGAAGCGGCGGTCAGATCGTCGGGTTCGAAGCGTCAGACCCAGGAAAGAAGGACTACAGCGCGTTGACGAGCAAGGTCGTCGTCTCCAATCCCGATGTGTTCTTCTGGGGAGGCTACTCGCCTGAGGCGATCCTCATCGTCAAGAGCCTGCGAGACAAGGGATACAAGGGCATCTTCATGGGGGCCGACGGGAGCAAGGACGATTCATTCCTTCAGAAAGCAGGCGCCGCAGCCGAGGGCGCGTACCTGACGTGTCCGTGCGACGACCCCGCGACGTCGACCGACGAGACGGTGAAGAAGTTCGTCACGGCGTTCAAGGCAAAGTACAACAAGGATCCCGGCATTTACGCGGGTGAGTACTTCGACTCGGTCAATCTGATCGGTGACGCGGTGAAGCGCGTCGGAAGCTACGACGGCAACATCAAGAAGTTCCGCGACGCCGTCCGCGACGCGATCAAGTCCACGAACTACAAGGGCGTGACCAAGCAGTTCGCGTTCCAGCCGGATGGAGAGTTGAACGCTACGGTGATCGAGACGTTCCTGTTCCAGGTGAAAGATGGCAAGTACGTCAGGCTCGGCAAGGTGAGCGAGCTGAGCTGATAGATTCGGATGGGAGCCGGATGGGGGCGAGGAAACTCGCCCCCATCGCAATGAAGAAGCCCGCAGGACGAGAGCGGACGTAAGGCGCAGGCGGTAGAGGGGGTAGGGAACCGGCGTGCCCGAGTGCTTGCAAACGGGGTTCTGGCCCCACACTTTCGACGGCCTGACCCTGGGTTCGATCTACGCGATGATCGCGCTCGGGTACACGATGGTGTACGGGGTCCTGCAGCTCATCAACTTTGCCCACTCCGAAGTCTTCATGATCGGATCCTTTCTCGGTCTGTACTTCACGCGGTTCGCCGTTGAGAGCCTCGGCGTCCCCGAGCCTGCCGCCGGCCTGACGCTCGTAGCCGTCATTTTCGGCGCTCTCGTCGTGTCGATGGTCGGGTCCGGGCTGGTTGCAGTGGGCCTGGAGCGCGTCGCCTACCGGCCGTTGCGAAAGCGCGGCGCTCCGCGCCTCGCGTTTCTCATCACGGCGATCGGCGCTTCGCTGTTTCTGTCGAATCTCTTCCTCGTGCGCCTGCCGTTTCTCGGCTGGACGCTCGGTGGACCCGAACAGATCACCTATCCAGAGATCCTCGAACGACAGGTTCTGCTCACGGCCTTCGGCTACGGGATCTCGAACAAGCAGGTGCTGATCGTGGTCACGATGATCGTCATGTACATAATCCTCGATCGATTTGTGACGCGGACGCGGCTCGGCAAGGGAATCCGGGCGGTCGCACAGGATCCGGAGACGGCACAGCTCATGGGGGTAGACCTGAACCGAGTCATCACGATCACGTTCCTGACGGGCGGCCTAATGGCCGGCGCGGCGGGCTTGCTGTATGGGTTGTTCTTCGGTCAGTCGCAGTTCGACATAGGTTTCATCCCGGGGATCAAGGCGTTCACCGCAGCCGTTCTCGGGGGCATTGGAAACATCCACGGTGCCTTGCTCGGCGGGTTGCTCCTCGGGTTGTTCGAGAACCTGGGCGTCACATGCATTGGGACTCACTGGCAGGACGTCATCGCCTTTCTCATCTTGGTTGCCGTGCTCATGTTCCGGCCCAGCGGAATCCTCGGAGAGCAGGTGCGCGCATGATCGACCGCGCGCGACTCGCCCTGACCAAGCCGGCGTGGCGGTGGGCTGCCATCGCCGTCGCGATCGCAGCCGCCATCGCCCTGCCGTTGCCGCTCGACTCCTTTTGGCAGAACCTGCTGGTCGACACCCTCCTGTTCGTGCTCCTCGCGCTCGGACTCAACGTCGTTGTCGGGTTCGCCGGTTTGCTCGACCTCGGGTTCGTCGCCTTCTACGCCATCGGGCACTACGCCTACGCCATTCCCACCGCCGGAGAGTTCTCGAAGGCACTGATCCTGCGAGGGGGGCGCAACGTCCCGCCGCCGCCGATGTGGGAGAACTGGATGTGGCTCTTGTTCTTCGGGGCCATCGCTGCCGCGATGCTCACCGGTGTCGTGCTAGGAGGCCCCACGTTGCGGCTGCGGGGGGATTACCTAGCCATCGTTACACTTGGATTCGGTGAGATCGTGCGTCTCGCCGCGCGGAACTTCGACACGGTCACCCTGGGTTCGCGTGGGATCGTGCAGGTACCGCACCCCGAGATCGACGTCGGACCGCTGAATTACCGTTTCGGGATCGATTGGCAGGGGTACTACTACCTTCTGCTTCTGCTGACCATCGTCATGATCGTGGCAGTCGTCCGTCTGAACCACTCCCGCATCGGCCGTGCCTGGCACGCCATCCGTGAGGACGAGCTCGCCGCATCCACGATGGGCGTGCCTACGGTACGGATGAAACTATGGGCGTTCGCCATCGGTGCGTCTACGGCCGGCGTCGCGGGCGCGGTTCAGGCGAGCCGGATCGCGTTCGTGAGCCCCGATGAGTTCACCTTGCTTATCTCGATCTTCATCCTGTCTATGGTGGTGCTGGGAGGCATGGGCAGCATCGCAGGTTCGATCGTCGGAGCGGCCGTCATCACCATGGCGCCGGAGTACATCCGGACCCGAAGCCAGGAGTTCCAGAGCTATCGCTTCCTCCTTTTCGGAGCGGTTCTCGTTCTGATGATGATCTACCGGCCGCAGGGCCTGATCCCCAGCCGGCGCCGGGCCATCGAACTCAAGGGGGAGGCCCGGGAGGGCACCGTGTACGAAGCGCAGGTGGCGCCTCAGACGACGACGACTGAAGGAGGGTCGGATGCCCGGCCTCCTCGAGGTTAGCGGAGTAACCAAGGACTTCGGCGGCCTTACGGCTGTGAACGAGGTCGACCTCTGGATCGAGCAAGGAGAGATCCGTGGATTGATCGGACCCAACGGAGCCGGAAAGACGACGTTCTTCAACATGATCACCGGGATCCTTCCGGTCAGTTCCGGGCAGATTCGCTTCGACGGACGATCGATCGTCGGCCGTAAGCCACACCAGATCACCAGAGCCGGGATAGCGCGAACCTTTCAGAACATCAGGCTGTTCGGCGCGATGACGGCGGTGGAGAACGTGATGGTGGGGGGAGACGCTCACCACAAGACCAGCGTTGTCGGAGCCCTCGTCCATTCACCGCTGTGGCGACGGGAAGAGAGGACGGGCACAGACGAAGCGCTGGAGCTGCTTGAGCGCGTGGGCATTCGCCATCTCGCCAATCAACTCGCACGGAACCTGTCCTACGGCGACCAGCGCCGGGTTGAGATCGCCCGAGCGCTCGGAACGAGCCCCAGGCTTCTTCTTCTCGACGAGCCTGCGGCCGGGATGAACCCGGCCGAGAAGCGATCGCTCATGGATCTCATTCGCGCGATCAACACGGCCGGGGTGACCATCTTGCTCATCGAGCACGACATGAAGGTGGTCATGGGCGCCTGCAGGACGGTGAGCGTCCTGGACTTCGGGGAGAAGATCGCCGAGGGACCCCCCGAGCAGCTCCAGCGAGACCCCGTTGTGATCGAGGCATATCTCGGCCGGGGTGCAGCGGGAGGAGGCGCGAGCTAGTGGCGCTCCTAGAGCTTCGCGAAGTGCGGGTTCGCTACGGCGCCATCGAGGCCGTGAAGGGAATCTCCATCGCGGTGGACCAAGGAGAGATCGTCACCCTGATCGGAGGAAACGGCGCCGGGAAGACCACCACGCTCAAGACGATTTCCGGCGTGCTCCGCGCCGTGTCCGGTGAGATCAGCTTTCGCAGGGAGCGGATCGATCGCCGCCCGGCTCACGAGATCGTGGAAAGGGGAATCTCTCAGGCGCCGGAGGGGCGGCGCATCTTCCCCCGCATGTCCGTCCGGGACAACCTGGATATGGGCGGCTACGTCCGGCGGGACACCGCTGCTCTCGGGAAAGACCTCGAGCGCGTGTTCGGCCTGTTTCCGATTCTCAAGGAACGCCTGCACCAGCCGGGCGGGACGCTCTCGGGAGGGGAGCAGCAGATGCTGGCCATCGGACGGGCGCTCATGGCGAGGCCCGAGCTACTGCTGCTCGACGAGCCGTCGATGGGGCTCGCGCCCATGTTCGTCGACCGGATCTTCGAGATAATCAAGGAAATCAACAGTCAGGGGACGACGATCCTGCTCATCGAGCAGAATGCCCAGATGGCGCTGCAGAGCGCAGCGCGCGGTTACGTGATCGAATCGGGCGAGATCGTCTTGGAGGACCGTGCGTCAAGCCTGCTCACCGACGAGAGAGTCCGTCGCGCATATCTCGGCGAGACCGAGGGAGGTTGATCATGAAGGAGCGAATCGTACGGCGCCTGGTAGCGGTGATCGCGGCGGGAGTGCTTGCCACGGCGGTTGGGTGCGGAACCACCGACCGCATCGAATCTACCCCCGATAAAAAACCGGCGTTCAGTACGGTCAAGTCCGGAGTCCTCACGATCGGTTCGGACATCCCCTATCCGCCCTTCGAGTTCAAGGACAAGGGTGGGAAGCTGGTCGGATTCGACGTCGAGCTCTTCGACGCGGTGGCCACCGATCTCGGGTACAAGACCGAGTGGGTCGACGTTGTCTACGACACGATCTTCACGACGCTGGCGAGCGGTCGCTTCGATGTGGTCGTGTCCTCGGTGACGGCCTACGCACCCGCAGGGTCGCCGGCGTCAAAGGACGTCGAGGATCGGAGGAAGATCGTTGCGTTCTCCAAGGCTTACTATTCCTCTCTCCAATCGCTGGCCGTCAACAAGAAGAGGAGTCCCAATCTGACGTCCACCGAAGGACTGAAGCGTGGGGACCGCGTCGGGGTGCAGTCCGGTACGACGGGGGAGTCGTGGGCCAAGCAGAACCTCGAATCGAGCGGCGTCGTGCTCGTAAAGTTCCCGAAGGCGCCGGCCATGTTCCAGTCGCTCGAGGCCGGTCAGCTCGTGGGGATCGTCAACGATCTCCCAGTCTCCCTGGATGCGATCAAGAGCAAGCCGGACCTCGGGGTGGTCCAGCAGATCGAAACCGGTGAGCAGTACGGTGTGGCCATTCGCAAGGAAAACCCAAACCTCGTGACGGCCGTCGACCGCGTGCTGGACAAGTTGTTCGGGAACGGAACTTACGCGCGGATATTCAAGAAGTACTTCCCCGACCAGAAGCTTCCGTCGTACGCGAAGGTGTAGCGTCTCCACGGGCCTCGTGGCCGGTGTGGGGAGGTGGCCAACGTGACCCTTGAAGCCGCGCCGGTGCGTGGTCTCACGCGCCTGCGACGAGAGAGCACGCCGCTCGCGCTATCCACGGCCGCGGCCGGGGGACTCGGCCTCGCGATGGTCCTCCTCGGCCCCGCCGTGACCTTGACGGCAGGCGGGTTGACCCCCGTGGCCTCGATTGTCGAGGGCCTCCGGTCTACAGGTTTCCGCGCTGTGATCTTCGCCGGGATGGCCGTCGGGGGAGTTGGGGTCGCGCTCGGTGCTGCCATCTACCGGGCAATGCCGACGAAGCTGGCTCGGGAAGAGTCCGTCGCCGGCGCGGTGCTCGGTGCGCAGGCGGCTGCGGTGGGAGCGCTCCTCCTGCTCTTCGTAACCCGCGGCGACGTAGAGGTATTCGCTCGCAACTTTCTCGACTTCGACGCAGTGGGGCCGCAGATCTCAGCGTTTCTGAACGGGGCCAAGAACACGGTGTTCCTCGCGGTGACGGGGGAGGCCGTCGGCGCCGTTCTCGGGCTCGCTTTGGCAATCTTCGCGATCTCCAAGCGGGCCGTGGTTCGTGCCCCGGCGCGCGTGTACATCAACTTCTTTCGAGGGACGCCGCTGCTCTGGCAACTCTCGTTCGGCTACTTCGCTCTCCTGGCGATCAAGGTTGAGCTGTCGACCTACACGGTCGCCATTCTCGTCTTCGGCTTGAACACGGCCGCCTACGCCGCAGAGGTGTTTCGGGCCGGCATCCAGTCCATCGAACGAGGGCAGCTCGAGGCCGCCAGGAGCCTCGGCATGTCGTATGCGCAGGCGATGAGGTACACGGTCGTGCCTCAGGCGTTCCGTCGAGTAATCCCCCCGCTACTGAACGAGTTCGTGATCCTCATCAAGGACACTTCGCTGGTGATCTTTCTGGGCCTCACCGATGCACAACGAGAACTCATGTCCGTCGGGCAGCAGGGGTACGCGAACAGCTTCAACGCGACGTTCTTCGTGGCCACGGCGCTCGGGTACCTTGCGGTGAGCCTGCCGCTGATCCGGCTGGTGAACGTTGTGGAGCGGCGGCTCCGCAGCGGGCTCGTGGGTGTGACTGCCGCGTGACCCAGGATCCGCTCGTTCGTCTCGAGGGTGTCCATAAGTGGTTTGGAAGCCTGCACGTGCTCCGGGGCGTCGATCTCTCGGTGGCCTCGGCCGAGGTCGTCTGCGTCATCGGACCGTCCGGATCGGGCAAGTCCACACTCCTGAGATGTGTGAACATGCTCGAAGAGCCGGCGTCCGGCAGGGTGATGTTCGACGGGATGGATCTCACCGACATCCGGACGGATCTCAACAGCGCCAGAACGAGCATCGGCATCGTGTTCCAAGCCTTCAACCTCTTCCCGCACATGACCGTGGAGCGGAATCTCACCATCGCCCTGGAAGTCGTGCTCGGACTCCGCGCCGGCGAGGCTCGCGAGCGCGCGCTGGCCGAGCTGCGGCACGTCGGTCTCCAGACGAAAACCGGCGCTTATCCCGGACACCTGTCGGGGGGCGAGCAGCAGCGTGTGGCCATCGCTCGCGCACTGGCCATGCGACCGAAGCTAATGCTGTTTGACGAGGTCACCTCGGCACTCGACCCCGAGCTCGTGACCGAGGTGCTCGATGTGATGAAGCGCCTCGCCTCGGAGGGAATGACGATGATCGTTGTGACCCATGAGATGGGATTCGCGCGCGAAGTTGCCGATCGGGTGGTCTTCATGGACGACGGGATTGTTCTTGAAGAGGGTACGCCCGGTCAGGTGCTGGGCGAGCCTCGGCACGAGCGAACGCGCTCCTTCATCGCCAGGGTCCTCTAGAAAGCGCGGGAGAAAAGCAAGAGCCCGTCGTCACCGTCGAAACCACTCGCGCCTTCCCCAAACGCAAGCGACTCGCCGGGACTTCGGGCTCTGCCGATCGAACGTCTGACCGTTCGACCTGCGGGACGTTAGCAATCGCCCGAGTGGGCGTCAACTGGCGTGCGACGACGCGCGCGCTTGTCGACACCCCTTTCTGCCGCTGTGTCAAGTTGGCGTCACATGTTGCCCACCGCACGTGACGATCGACGACATAGGGGTGCGCCATCAAGGGCTATACTCGCGCCTTGTGGGAGGAAAGACGGCGGACGCGCACGGCGCGGAAGAATATCTCGAGGCGATTTACGAGCTGGCCGAGGAAGGCGTGCGCGTCGCGCAGGCACGGATCGCCGAGCGATTGGGAGTTTCTCGCCCGGCGGTCTCCGAACAGATCAAGCGCCTCGGCCGGCTGAAGCTGGTCGGCGTGGATTCCGATCGAACCATCACGCTGACCACGGAGGGACATCGCGTTGCCGAGGAGGCGGTCCGCCGCCACCGAATGACGGAGCGTTTCCTCACCGATGTTCTGAAGCTTCCCTGGCATCTGGCTCACGAGGAAGCCAATCGCTTCCAGACGGGGATCACCGATGAGATCGAGCGGCGAATGCTCGAGATGCTCGGAGGCCCGGCGACGTGCCCTCACGGCAATCCTATTCCCGGAACCGGCGCAGAGTTCCGTACGGATCTGAGTCCGCTCAATGAGATCCAAGCCGGAGACGAAGTCGTGCTCGAGCGGCTTCTCGAGGACGTGGAGCTGCACACGGAGGTCTTGCGGTACTTCGAGGAACACGGTCTGATGCCGGGTGCCCGCCTGCGGGTCATCGAGATCGCTGCCGATGGAACGCGAACGGTACGTGTGGGGCGCCGGGAAGCCACCCTGACCGCCGATCTCGCCGACAATCTGTGGGTTCGTCCGGCCGGGTAGACCCGTCGAGCGACGTGGCCCGAGCGATCGAAGCCGAGCGCCCGCAGGTGTTGTTGCTGGACGGCCATTCTCTGGCCTACCGGGCGTTCTTTGCCCTGCCGCCGGATCTTGCAACCAAGACCGGTCAGGTGACCAACGCCGTTTACGGCTTCACCTCGATGCTGATCAAGCTTCTAAGTGATCAGAAGACGGATCGCATCGCCGTGGCCTTCGACGTCGGCCGACCGACTGTGCGCCTGGCGGAGTTTGCCGAATACAAAGCGGGTAGACGGGAAACACCCGACGACTTCCGGTCCCAACTTCCCATTCTTCAGGAAGTCCTCTCCGCACTGGCAATCCCTGTCTTGACTGTGCCCGAACACGAAGCGGACGACGTGCTCGCTACCCTTGCGCGGCAGGTCTGTGAAGCCGGCATGCAGGCGATGATCGTCACGGCCGACCGGGACTTTCTTCAGATGGTCCGGCCCGGGATTTCCGTGCTCTCGACGCGCCAGGGCATCAGCGACATGAAGCTCTACGACGCAGCCGCAGTCGAGGAACGATTCGGCTTGCCGCCGGAGAAGTACGTCGATCTCGTGTCCCTGAGGGGCGACCCTTCAGACAACCTCCCGGGGATTCCCGGAGTCGGCGACAAGACGGCAGCGGAGCTGGTACGCCGGTTCGGTTCCGTCGAGGCCATGTATGAGGATCTCGACGCACTGCCGGCGCGCGCGCGCCGTCTCCGGGACAACATTGAGAACGCCCGGGAGAACGTGTTGCGAAACAAGCGGCTTGCCCGGCTCGTGGACGATCTCCCGCTTGATATCGGACTCGAGGATGTGCGTATGGGGGACTGGGATCTCGAGAGGATTCGCACGCTGTTTCTTTCTCTTGAGTTCCGCACCCTTCTGGAGCGTTTGCCGGAGGTTCGGGCCGGGCCGGTGCCGGACGCCGCCCCGGCGGTGCTTGTGCGGACGGTCGGGGAAGGTCTCGATGAAGTCCGAGGCCTGATTGGAGCGGGCGGGCGACTCGCGGTCGCCGGCCCGGAGCCCGACGGCGGGGCGGCACTCGCTGCAGGGGGTGAAGAGGCACTCTGGGTCGAGAATTTCTCCGCTGTGTCGCCGCTGCTGGCCGCTGCCTCGGCACGTATCGTCGCCCACGGCGCCAAGCAATTGGTTCGCGTCCTCGGCGGGCACGGGGGAGCGGCAAGCGTGGTGTTCGACACCGAGATCGCGGCCTACCTTCTCGACCCAGCTGCCGGCACGTACGATCTCGAAGGTTTGTCGCACCGCTATCTCGGGCGTGATCTTCCCGTCCCGAAGCCGGGCGACGGCGCCCAGCTCTCCCTGGAGGTTGGGGAAAGCGCACGCTCGGAATCAGCCGGCGCGCGCGCGGCGGCGCTTCTGCCGCTGGCCGAGAGGATGGAGGCCGAGCTTGAGCGGCTCGGCATGCTGGCGCTCTATCGGGATGTCGAGCTTCCCCTCGTGTCCGTGCTGGCTCGCATGGAGTCGGCCGGGGTTGCCATAGATGAGGAGCTGCTGCGATCCCGTTCCGCCGAGCTCGGGGTCGAGATCGCGTCGCTGGAAGAGGAGTGTTATCGGCAGGCGGGCGGGCCGTTCAACCTGAACTCGCCGCCGCAACTTCGCGAGGTGCTGTTCGAACGGCTGGGATTGACTCCCGGACGGCGAACGAAAACCGGCTTCTCCACCGATGCGCAGGCGCTGGAATCCCTGCGCGACGCCCACCCCATCGTGGAGTCGCTTTTGCGCTATCGGGAGCTGTCGAAGCTCAAATCGACGTATCTCGACGCATTGCCTCGCTTGATCGATGCCGCGACCGGACGGCTGCATCCGGTGATCCATCAAACGGTGGCGACGACCGGCCGGCTGTCGACGAGCGATCCCAACATCCAGAACATCCCCGTTCGGACCGAGCTGGGACGCATGATCAGGCGCGCGTTCATCGCGCCATCCGGCCGAGTACTGCTCGTCGCCGACTACTCGCAAATCGAGCTTCGGGTCCTTGCCCACGTAACGAAGGATCCCGGCCTCGTCGAGGCATTCGAGCGAGGCGACGACATCCACGCGGCAACGGCGTCCAAGGTGTGGGGATTCCCGGTCGAGGATGTGCCGCGCGATCTTCGTAGCCGCGCAAAGATGATCAACTACGGTTTGTCCTACGGGATGAGCCCGTTCGGCCTCGCCCAGCGCCTCGGCATTCCCTCGGATGAGGCGGCCGCGTTCATCACCGCGTATTTCGGGGGATTTCCTCTCGTGCGCGAGTTCATGGAGCGTGTGGTGCGGGAGGCATATCGCGACGGCTACACGGTGACGCTTCTGGGGCGGCGGCGCTACCTTCCGGAGCTCGAGAGCACCAACCCCCGTATTCGATCCCTCGGCGAGCGTCAGGCACTGAATGCGCCGATCCAAGGATCGGCGGCCGACATCATCAAGCTGGCAATGCTTGCCGCCGACCGCGAACTCGATCCCGCCGACGCCCGGATGGTCCTGTCCATCCACGATGAGCTCGTGTTCGAGGTCCCGATTCATCGCCTGACCGACACCTTGGAACGGGTCCGCTCGTTGATGGAGCAGGTCTTTCCCCTGGATGTTCCGCTGGTTGTGGATCTGTCGTCGGGGAACAACTGGGCCGATGCCAAGGGCTGAAACGGACGGCCCTAAAGCGGACCAGCGACTCTTTCGGACGGACCGGAATGGCCCGAAGGAAGGATCGCTTGCGGCTCGAAAGGGTGGCAGCATCAGAAACAGCGCGATCCCGACCGAGACGGGCGCGGCCGTCGAAGGAGGAGATCGTGCAGGGCGGAGTCCAATCACTCGGGCAAGTTGAAGTCCTCACCCTCGCGCAAGCCGACGTTCTCGGCGTGCGAGAGCGCAGTCGCAAGAAACGACTGACCGTCCTTTTTGTCTTTCTCGGCCTCCCGACATTCTTCCTTTGGTACCGGCTGGCGGACGGCCGTCCGTTCAATCTCTTCCAGCTCCCGAATTTCGGGAGCGACTGGATCATGTGGGCGCCGGCCCTCTTGCTCATGCTCGTGCTCGTCGGAGCGCTCGTGGGGCCGGTCCTCGGAAACGGCCGGTCTCCCCACGTGACGATGCGCCCGGAACAGATCGAAATCGGATTCGAGGATGTCAAGGGTCTGGACGGCATCGTCGACGAGGTGGTTCGAACGCTCAATGTCTTCCTTGGGTATGCGACGTTCCGTAAGGAGCTCGGAGGCAACCCGCGGCGGGGGCTTCTCTTCGAGGGACCCCCGGGAACCGGAAAGACCCATCTCGCCAAAGCGATGGCGCGCCACGCGGGCGTCCCGTTCCTCTACGTGTCGGGCCCGGCGTTCCAGTCGATGTGGTACGGGATGACGGCGCGAAAGATCCGCGCGTACTTCAAGGCCCTCCGCAAGACGGCCCGGAGGGAAGGCGGCGCCATCGGGTTCATCGAGGAGATCGACGCCTTCGCAACCAGGCGCGGCGGCATGGAATCCTCCACTCCGTCGATGATCGCAGCGGCTGCCGCGGACGGGCGCTCCACCGACGCGACCATGGCGTCGGGCACGGGCGGCACGGTAAACGAGCTGCTGATCCAGATGCAGTCGTTCGACACACCGCCGGGACTTCAGCGGTTTTTCGATCGCCTCAAGGATCTGGTCAATAGTTTCCTTCCGCTTTCCCGGCAGCTGAAGAAAAAGCCTGCGCCGTACCACAACGTCTTGCTGATCGCGGCAACGAACCGCGGCGACGTGCTCGACCCGGCCCTCCTGCGACCGGGGCGTTTCGATCGCCGGCTCTATTTCGACCTTCCCTCGCACGCCGGCCGGCGGGACCTGATCGACTACTTCCTTCACAAGAAGGCCCACGACCCGGGTCTCGATGGCGACCACCGGAGAGGGGAGCTGGCGGCGATGACATTCGGTTACACGCCGGTGATGGTCGAGCACTTGCTAGACGAGGCGCTCATCGTCGCTCTCCGCAACGGCCGCTCGGCGATGTCTTGGGAAGACGTGAATCGCGCCAAGCTCGTCGAGGAGATCGGCATGCCGCACCCCGTCTCGTACACCCGGGACGAGCGCCGCCAGATCGCCACGCACGAGGCCGGTCACGCCGTGGTGGCGTACCTGGTGGGGGAGGGCCGGAAGCTCGACGTGCTCTCGATCATCAAGCGCCGGGATGCCCTGGGGCTCCTCGGCCATTCAGAGACCGAGGAGCGCTTCAGCCGGACGCGACTCGAGATCGAGGCGCTGCTAACGATCTCACTCGCCGGCATGGCCGCCGAGGAGATCTTCGAGGGAGATGCCGGAACCGGGCCGGCCGGCGACTTGGCAACAGCGACGAGAATCGCAGCGGAAATGGTTGGAGGGCTCGGGATGGCCGGGTCGCTGGTTTCGTTCCGGGCAGTGCCGGACGGGGTATTCGAACCCGATCTGGTGGGAAGGGTCCTGCAACACCAGGATGCGCGCCGGAAGGTGGAGCTGATTCTCCGGCGCGAGAAAGCAAGGGCACGGGCCCTGCTGGGGCGGAACCGAGGCCTCGTGCTTGCGTTGCGGGACGCCCTGCTCGACCGGGAGGAACTCATTGGCGACGAGATCACCGACGTTCTCGAGAAGGTGGGAGGATCGGCCGCGCAGCGGCGAGCGCGGACCGGGCGGCGGCGCTCTTCGGCCGGGTCTCGTGGGACTTCCACACGCGCAGCGTCCACCGCTCCGCTGAGGGGCCGCGGCGTCCGTTGACACCTGTTCGCAAGCGAACGTAGACTGCCCGCGCCTGTACGGGCAGGGCTGCCGCTGTCGGCGCCTCGAAGTTGAGGCTGTGATTGGCGGCCCGAAACTACGCCCATCGGGTAATCTCGTAATCGGAGGCGGGCCCAAGGGTGGCCAATTTCCTCCGGAAAGGACTGAAACGGGGAGTGCTGGAGAGCGAAAGGGCGCCGAGTGAGGGCGTAACCCACAACGACGTCGGCGACATGGATGCGCTGGCGGCGGCATACGAAGAGAGCATCAAACACTTCGACGAAGGCGACATCGTCTCCGGCAAGGTGGTCAAGGTCGACAAGGACGAAGTCCTTCTCGACATCGGATACAAGTCTGAGGGCGTCATTCCCGCCCGCGAGCTCACGATAAAGCAGGACGCCGACCCACGTGAGGTCGTCAAGGTGGGCGACGAGATCGAGGCACTCGTCACCCAGAAGGAGGACAAGGAAGGCCGTCTCATCCTGTCCAAGAAGAAGGCGCAGTACGAGCGCGCCTGGGGGCAGATCGAAAAGGTCATGAACGAGGACGGCGTGGTCGAGGGAACCGTCATCGAAGTGGTCAAGGGCGGCCTGATTCTCGACATCGGACTGCGCGGATTCCTCCCGGCCTCGCTCGTGGAAATGCGCCGCGTCCGCGATCTTCATCCCTACGTGGGCCGAAAGCTCGAGGCGAAGATCATCGAGCTCGATCGGAACCGGAACAACGTCGTGCTTTCGCGGCGCAAGCATCTCGAGGAGGCGCAATCGGAAGGGCGCAAGAAGTTCCTCGAAGACCTGGAAAAGGGCGAGGTGCGTAAGGGAACCATCTCGTCGATCGTCAACTTCGGAGCGTTCGTCGACCTCGGTGGTGTGGACGGGCTCGTGCACGTAAGCGAACTTTCCTGGAAGCACGTCGAGCATCCAAGCGAAGTCGTTCAGGTCGGCCAAGAAGTCGAGGTCGAGGTTCTCGACGTCGATCTCGAGCGCGACCGGATCTCTCTGTCCCTAAAGAAGACTCAGGAAGATCCGTGGCGGCAGTTCGCTCGGCTTCATCAATCGGGTGAGGTCATCGAGGGCGAGGTCACCAAGCTCGTTCCCTTCGGAGCCTTCGTGCGCGTGGCAGACGGTATCGAGGGACTGGTGCACATCTCCGAGCTCGCGCACCGCCATGTCGAGACGGCAGAGCAGGTCGTCAAGATCGGCGACAAGGTGCAGGTGAAGATCATTGAGATCGATACCGAGCGCCGCCGGATTTCTCTGTCCATCCGACAGGCGACCGAGCCGGTGCCGGAGGAGGACGAGATCACGCCCGAGCCTGAAGAAGCCGAGGAAGCTAAGGAAGAGGCGGCGGAGCCCGGACGGGATGTGCTCGAAGCGGCTATGGCCCCCGAGGTCGAGGCCGAGCGTGCGCCCGAAGAACCGGCCGACCCGCGCCAGACCCAGCCTCTCGGCGAGGAGACGATCGAGGCCATCGTGGCCGATCTGAAGCGCCGCGCCGGGCAGGAGTAACCTCCAGCGCCCTTGCCGTGCTCCTCATCGGACTGACCGGCGGGATCGCAAGCGGAAAGAGCACCGTGGCACGTCTGCTCGCCGAACACGGAGCAGTCGTCGTCGACGCCGATGTGATCGCACGTGAGGTGGTGGCACCGGGAACCCCGGGACATCGCGCGATCCTGGAACGCTTTGGTCGGGACATTCTCGCGCCGGATGGTGCAATCGACCGGCCGGCGCTGGCGCGTCTTGCTTTCGCCGATGCGGCTGCGTTGGCCGATCTGAACGCCATCACCCACCCTGACGTGATGCGAGTCATTGCCGAACAAGTCGCTGCATACCGCGACACCGATCTGGTTGTGGTGGTTGAGGTTCCCCTGCTGGTCGAAACCGGGCTGGCGGGTGCCTTCGACGAGGTGGTTGTCGTCGAGGCGTCGCCGGAGACCCAGCTTGCCCGTTTGGCGTGCGATCGGGCCATGACCGCAGAGCAGGCAAGCGAGCGCATCGCCGCCCAGGCGACGGCGGATCAACGCCGGGCGGTCGCCGCGACCATTCTTCACAACGATGGTTCCTTGGGTGAACTGGAGCGCGCCGTCGACGAGCTGTGGAACAGGTTCGTCGACGGAGCGCGATGAATTCGGTACCGACTCGTGACCATTTTCTTGAGCTTCGCTCGACTTTCGCCTTAAACCTTCAGCCGGGAAACAGGAGTCCTCGCGCAGCCGGAGAACACCTTCAGTCGTTGAATCAAGCAGCACCCGGCCGCCCGGCCGGGAGAGGGAAGGGGAACTTTGAGGCGGAACTGGCTGTCGGTCGCCCACGTCGGCGTAGTGGTGGGAATCCTCAATTTGGCAATTGCCGCCTCTGCCGTCCATGTGCTGGCTTCCCGTGCGAGCGTCGTGGCCGGGCGAGCTCCGGCGGCCGGCACGAGCGTGGCCAGGGAGGCGGCGGGCCCCGAGCGACCGCGCCGGACTCCGCCCGCCCCGGTCGCAGCTTCGCCGAAGGCCGAACGCTCGCCCCCGGCCGAGGCAAGCGCCCCCGGCCTTCCCATCGCCGGCAAGGGCATGTGGATCTGGCTGTTCGACCAGGTCGCCGGGGGCGATCCGCGGCTGATCGCGATTCATGCCAGGCGTCTCGGATTGACGCACCTCTACGTTCGCTCCAGCTCCTCGGACAGCGGCCTTAAGTGGCTTCGAGACATCGACCGCATCCTTCCCGATGCCCACGCCGCCGGACTTCGAGTCATCGCGTGGGACTTCACGACCCTGGACGACCCGGAGGCGGACGTTCGGCGTCTGGTCGCCGTTCTCGACCACGTTGCTCCGGGCGGCCACAAGGTCGACGGCATCGCCGTGGATCTCGAGACGCCGGCCGAAGGCGTGACCCTGACGCCCGAACGTGCGCACCGGATGTCGTCGCGTCTTC
Source organism: Actinomycetota bacterium (assembly GCA_046713235.1). GTDB lineage: Bacteria > Actinomycetota > AC-67 > AC-67 > AC-67 > JBKKBZ01. Next base: position 67,885 of record JBKKBZ010000125.1, read on the forward strand.
GTGAGCTCCGGCCCGGACGGTTCCGGGTCCTGGTGCCTCCGCGTCCTTCGGAGCACACAAAGCGCATCTACCCCTACGACATCATCAAGCACTACGACGCCGTGGCGCCGATGGTGTACTGGCTGAACCGCGAGCCGGTGAGCGACGTGCGCGGTGCCATCGCGTATCTGAAGCCGTTCGGCAAGCCCATCGCTCCTATCGGCCAGGCCTACGACGGCGCCGCTGAGGGAGGGACCCCCGGACCCCCTTCCGGCCGCTTGCTGAAAGCTTTTGCCGACGAGGCCATCCGGGGCGGCGCCATCGGACTTTCCTTCTGGTCATGGCAGCATGCGACCGGCGACCAGTTCCGAGCGATAGGCGGGATCCGGTTCCCAGGGGGCCGCCTCCCCGCCAAGCCGGTGAGGCCGGCCCGGGGCCCCGCCTCCAGCAAGAACGAGCCGGAGTGAGTCCCGGGCGCCGGTAAAATGCGCCCGATGATCGGCACCGAATCACCACCGCGGGGGTTGAAGATCGACGCCGTGATCTTCGATGCCGGGGAGACGTTGGTGCACCCGCACCCCTCGTTCCCGGAGCTGCTCGCCCGGTTCATCAACGACCGCGGGCACTCGGTCGGGGTGGCCGACGTCCTCGTGGCCGAGGCGGCGCTGGCGGAGGCGCTCTCTCGTTGGCAGGGATCGGCGCGGGGGTGGTCGACGACGCCGGAAGCCTCGCGCGAGTTCTGGGCGGGGCTATATCGCGAACTCTTGCGGCACCTCGATATCGACGACCCGGATTTGCCGGACCGGCTCTATGAACGGTTCACGCTGCCCGAGAATTACGCGCTGTTCGAGGATGCGCTCCCGGCGCTGACCGAGCTTCGCTCGCGCGGCTATCGGCTCGGTGTGGTGTCGAACTGGCAGGCCTGGCTCGAGGGCTTGTTAACGTCGCTCGAAGTCATGCCGATGCTCGACGCGCTCGTCGTCAGTGGAATCGAGGGAGTCGAGAAACCCGATCCGCGGATCTTCCAGATCGCGCTGGAGCGCATCGGCGTGCCGGCCGAGCGCACATGCTACGTCGGGGACAGCCCGGCGTTCGATGTCGAAGCAGCGCGCGCCGTAGGTATGCAAGCCTTGCTGATCGACCGACGGGGCCGCCACGATCCCTCGGTCTGGCCTGTGATTGGGTCCTTGACCGAGATCCCGGGGGTGATCGCGTGACCGAACAGCGCCTTTTCACCGTCGACGAGGCCAACAGCCTCATCGCAGACCTTGGGCCTCTTCTTGAACGGCTGAAGGCGGCCCAGGCGACCGTCGGCGCACATCAAGAGGAACTCGGAGGTAGGGCCGGCGGAAATGGGGGTGGTCCCGAAGGCGTGGAGTTTCTCCGTGCTATGAGCGAAGCCGGGGCGATCCTCGGAGAGCTCGAGCAAGCCGGCGTCGTCGTTCGCGATCCGGGCAGCGGGCTCATCGATTTTCCATCCGAGCGCGAAGGGCTACAGGTGTATCTGTGCTGGCGCTTGGGGGAGGACCGCGTCGGCTGGTGGCATCCCACGACGGCCGGCTTTGCGGATCGGCGTCCGCTATAGGGCACCGTGATCCCACCCGACTCCCTTTTCCGCAACCCGGACTTTCGAAGGATCTGGGCCGCCGAGGTCATCTCGGACGCAGGTTCCTTCGTCACCTTCATCGCGCTGGCCGTATACGTTCACGAACTCACCGGTGAGACTTTCGCCGTCGGCCTGGCTTTGGCGCTGCGAGGGATTCCGTGGGTGACCATCGGGCCACTGGCCGGAGTGATCGTGGATCGCATCGATCGCCGGCTCGTCATGATCGTGTGCGATCTGGCACGGGCGCTGCTGGTCGGATTGCTGCCCTTCACGACGGAGGCCTGGCAGGCCTACACGATCTCGTTCGCGTCCGGCTGTTTCTCGCCGGCGTTTCGCCCGGCTCGGCTGGCGCTCCTGCCGCTGGTTGCGCCCGGCCCTTCCTATCTCCGCGCCGTTGCCGTGTCGGAGGTGTCGCATCAGGTTCTTCACACCTTGGGCCCTGCGCTCGGCGGCGCGGTGGTTCTTGCCGTCGGGACCAGGCAAGCATTCGTGCTCGATGCCGCAACGTTTCTTGTTTCGGCGGCGCTGATTCTCGGCGTGCGCGCACGCGGAGAGGCTCGCGGCCGGCCGCGCTCGGTGCGGGATGTCCTCGTCGAGCTAGAAGAAGGCATGCGCTTTCTCGGCAAGGACCGGCTGCTCCGTACCCTGGTGGCGGCGCGGGCGCTTGATCTGTTGACTCTGGGCGACGGAGCGGTGGCGCTTCTGCTGATCTACGTCTCGTCGCTAGGGCGGGGATCTGGATCCTTTGGGCTGGCGCTCGCCGCGGCAGGCTTGGGGGCCGTTGTGGGGACGGTGATTCTAGGCAGGCGCCGGCCGGGAACGCCTCGCCGCTACGCGCTGGTCGCCGTTGCCGCGGGATCGGCGATCCATCTCTTGTTCTTGCAGAGACCACCTTATTTGTGGCTGCTGGTTGTGCTCGCGATTGGAGCCATCCCGGTCGCCGCGCTCACCCTCTACGTCAGCATGTTTATTGCCGAACGCGTCCCCGATTCAGCGCGCGGGCGGGTGTTTGCTCTCACCGGCGCGATCTTCGAAGCAGGCGATGTGCTGGGGAGTCTTCTGTTCGCCGCGCTCGGAGCGCGTATCGGGCCTGCGCCTGCACTCGCCACGGGCGGTGCGCTCGGAGCCTTGGCAGTCGGAGGCATGGTGGCGTTTGCGTTTCCGTTGCTGCGGGCCTCTGACCGCCTGAGAGCGGTGCTATCCTCGCCGGATGCCCCGATTCGCGATCCGGAGTGATTTCGCGCCCGCAGGCGACCAGCCGGAGGCGATCGACTCGCTGGTCTCCGGCCTGGAGGCCGGTGCGCGCTTCCAGACCCTTCTGGGCATCACCGGATCGGGAAAGACCTACACGGCCGCGCACATCGTCGCGCGCGTCCAGCGGCCGACCCTGGTCATCTCTCCGAACAAGGCGCTCGCCGCACAGCTTTGCAACGAATTCAAGGAGTTTTTCCCCGAGAACTCCGTCGAGTACTTCGTGTCCTACTACGACTACTACCAGCCGGAAGCGTACGTGCCACAGACGGACACCTACATCGAGAAGGACTCCTCGATCAACGAGGAGATCGACCGGCTGCGGCATGCGGCGACGAGCAACCTGCTGACCCGGCGCGACGTGCTGATCGTGGCCAGCGTGTCCTGCATCTACGGCCTGGGGTCGCCCGAGGAGTACGAGCAGCAGATCCTCCGTCTCGTGACCGGCAAGGACGCGCCGCTGGACACCGTCAAGGCTCGGTTGGTGGACATGCAGTACTCGCGGAACGACTTCGCGCTCACGCGAAGTACCTTCCGCGTACGGGGGGACACCGTCGAGATCCATCCGGCGTACGAGGAGAACATCATCCGCGTGGAACTCTTTGGCGACACGATCGAGCGCATGTCTCTCCTCAATCCGGCGACCGGCGAGATCATCAAGGACGTCGAGGAGACCACGATCTACGCCGCGTCCCACTACGTGGCCTCGAACGAGCGTATGACCCGCGCCGTGCGGTCGATCGAAGACGAGCTTCAGCAACGCCTCGCATCCTTCGAAGGCGAAGGCAAGCTGCTCGAGGCTCAGCGGCTGAAGATGCGCACGACATACGACCTCGAGATGATGCGCGAGATGGGCTTTTGCTCCGGCATCGAAAACTACTCGCGCCATATCGACGGCAGGAAGCCGGGTGAGGCTCCGAACACGCTGCTCGACTACTTCCCGGACGATTTCCTCGTCGTCATCGATGAGTCCCATGTGACGGTCCCGCAGATCCGCGGGATGTACGAGGGCGATATGAGCCGGAAGAAAACGCTGGTCGATCACGGATTCCGTCTCCCGAGTGCCGTCGACAATCGCCCTCTTCGCTTCGAGGAGTTCCTGACCAGGGTGGGGCAAGTGCTGTTCCTGTCGGCGACCCCGGGTTCGTACGAGCTGCAGGTGAGTGACCACGTGGTCGAGCAGATCGTGCGGCCGACGGGGCTCATCGACCCCGAGGTGCAGGTGCGGCCGACGAAGGGTCAGATCGACGATCTGATCGAAGAGGTTCGCCGACGAGCCGAGGCGGGCGAGCGTGTCCTCGTCACGACTCTCACCAAAAAGATGGCGGAGGATTTGACCGACTACCTCATCGAGACGGGGCTCCGCGTTCGCTATCTCCACTCGGAGATCGACACCATTCAGCGCATCGAGCTTCTGCGTGATCTTCGCCTCGGGGAGTACGACTGCCTGGTCGGGATCAACTTGCTGCGAGAGGGACTGGATCTCCCTGAGGTTTCGCTGGTCGCGATCCTGGATGCCGACAAGGAAGGCTTCCTTCGTTCGGAGACTTCTTTGATCCAGACCATCGGGCGAGCGGCGCGCAACGTGAGCGGGCAGGTCATCATGTACGCGGATGCGGTGACGCCCTCGATGCGACGAGCCATCGACGAGACCAACCGGCGGCGGAAGCTCCAGGTCGAGTACAACCGCGAGCAGGGCATCGACCCGCAAACGATCCGAAAGAGGGTCACGGACATTCTCCAGGCCGCCGGCCTCGCCGCGGAGAGCCCCACGCCGTACGGCTCTTCGAAGCGAAAGCGCGCCAAGCGTGATCTAACCGGATTGCCCCGCGAGGAATTGCCTCGCCTCATCCAGGCGTTGGAGGAGGAGATGAACGAGGCGGCACGGGAGTTGCGGTTCGAGTATGCGGCCCGGCTGCGCGACGAGGTAGCGGAGCTTCGGCGCGAGCTGCGGGATGTGTCCTAGCCGTGGGGCTCGTCGACGTTCTGGAGTTGCGGAAGGTGTATCCCGACGGAACGGAAGCCGTCCGCGGCGTGGACTTCGAGGTTGCGGAAGGTGAGTTCTTCGGCTTTCTCGGACCTAACGGTGCCGGGAAGTCCACGACCATCAAGATCCTCGTAACGCTCATCCCCAAGACGGATGGGCGAGCCGTCGTCGACGGCTACGTCGTCGGCCGTGATGACCGCAAGATCCGCGAGATCATCGGTTACGCGGCGCAGGATGTAAGCGTCGACGAGGACCTCACCGGCCGCGAGAACCTCGTGCTGTCGGGTCGGCTGTACCACATGGCCAAAAGAGACGCCGACCGCCGCGCGGCGGAACTCTTAGAGGTGATCGACCTGGTCGACGCGTCCGACCGCCGGGTCGGGGTGTACTCGGGCGGCATGCGGCGGCGCCTGGACCTGGCGCAGGCGCTCATGCACGGGCCGCGCCTGCTGTTCCTCGACGAGCCGACGACGGGGCTCGACCCGCAGAACCGGCGCGCGATGTGGGAGGAACTCGAGCGGCTGAACCGAGCGGGAACCACGATCTTCCTTACCACGCAATACATGGAGGAGGCCGACCGGCTCTGCCAAAGGCTGGCGGTGATCGACCACGGAAGGATCGTGTCCGAGGGAACTCCGGACTCCCTGAAGGCATCACTGGGCGGTGAGGTGCTTACGCTGGCGTTTCCGACGGAGGACCCGGAGGCGCTTGCCGATCTGGTATCGCGTGGGGCCGCCGCAGTGCGTGCGCTGCGAGGCATCGGCGAGGTCCGCGAGGGCGAGCGGACGGTGATTGCGAAACTCGACGGAGGAGCGCGAGAAGCGCTGCCGGCGGCCCTGGCGGCGCTCGAGGACGCCAAAGTCGATGCGCGCATCGCCGTGTCGCAGCCGACACTCGACGACGTGTTCCTGAAGCTCACCGGACACGCTCTTCGAGACGAGGAGAGCGGCCGGCCCACATCGGTCGGAAATCCCTTTGGGGGACGGAGACCGGCTCGGCGATGATCGAGACTCTGCGCGTGACCCTGGCGCTGTACGTGCGGGCCCTGAAACGCCTGCTGCGGCGCCCGGTCTTCCTGTACTTCTCGATGGTGCAGCCGTTGATCTGGCTCCTGATCTTCAGCCAAGTGATGAAGAACTTCGGCCGCGCCGCGCTCCCGCCGGACGTGTCCTATGTCACGCTGTTCGCGCCCGCGGTCATGCTGCAGACGATTCTCTTCGGCGCGTTTCAGTCGGGAATGGCAATGGTGACCGACATCGAGATGGGGATGCTGGACAAGTTCCTGATCGCTCCGATCGATCGGACGGCAATCCTGCTCGGCAGAGCAATGGCCGACGGCACGAGGATGTTCCTCCAGGGGCTGGTCATCGTGGTGTTGTCGCTGTTCCTAGGCGTTCGCTTCGTACATGGGCCGCTCGGCGTGCTGGGAGCGCTGCTGCTGGCCGTGCTGTTCGGGATGGGACTCGCCGCGTTTTCCAATGTCATCGCATTGAAGACCAAGAACTCCGAAGCCACGCTGATGGTGGGGACGTTCTTCATCTTCCCGCTGCTGTTTCTGTCGCCGGCGCTTGTGCCCAAGGCCGCCCTGCCCGGCTGGATCGAAACCGTCGGGAACTTCAACCCCGTGGCCTACGCGGTGGAAGGGGCCCGCAACTTGATGGTCGGTGTCGTCGAGGGACGTTCGATCTCGACGGTGCTCGACTGGGCCCAGCTCGGCAAGGCGACGGCCTTCCTGCTCGGGGTCGCGCTTCTCGGGTTCGCCTCGGCCCGCCTCGCCTTCCGCAAAGCCACGGCCTGAGGCCCGAGCCGAGCCGGCCTGCGTCGCACGCATCTAGGGCTGAGGGGCAGGCGAGTCCTCCACACACCGAGGTCCGCTCGGGCCGGCCTCGGCATGTGATCCGGCAGGACAATCGATCTGGATCGCGCGGTAATTGGAGCAGGCGGCGCCCATAAGGACGAGCGCGATCCCCATGACGCGGCGAAGCCGTCGGCGGCTTGTCATTGGACCATGGTGGGACTGGGGGCCGCTGGCTGCGGTGCCCGGGAGCATGCGCTCACGATCGAAACGGCCTCGCAGGTGTTCGTCGTGCAGACGCCGGTGGTCATGCCCAGGACGAGCATCAAGGTCATGCGCTGAAGTGTTCGCCTGCAAGTCACCACTGAGTTTCGACGAGGGACTCGGGCGAGTGGTTCCGCGCTCTACCAGCCGCGGGTGCGCCACTCTTCGAGGTGCGGCCGCTCGGTGCCGATGGTCGAGTCGGCGCCGTGGCCGGGACGGATGCGGACCGAGTCCGGCAGCGTGAAGAGCGATTCGTCCAGGCTCTGCATGATCCGCCCAAATTTGACCGAGTCACCGGACGTGTTCCCGGGTCCGCCGGGAAACAGCGTGTCTCCGCTAAGGAGATCGTCCCCGGCGAGGTAGCACAGGCTCCCCGGCGTGTGGCCGGGGGTGTGCAGCACGAGGACCTCCGCCGCGCCGACCTCGATGCGCTCCCCGCCGTGCAGCGACCGCGCGGCCACCGGCATCGCGTCGGCGGGATGCGCCATCACCGGCACACTCAGAGCCGCCGCGACCTCGCCGAGCCCCGCCGTGTGGTCGGGGTGGTTGTGCGTCATGACCACACCCCTCACGGAAAACTCAGCTACGGCCGCGATGATCCGATCGGCCTCCGAGGCCGAATCCACCAGGAGGGCTTCTCCGCCGGAGACGAGGAGGTAGACGTTGTTGTCGTAGGGGCCGAGGCCGGCCAGCTTCACGACCTCCAGGGTTCCGGACGAGCCGGCCATGTGGGGCACGCTAGCAGGAATAGCCGCGGCCGCGGCCGCGTTTCTACCGATGCCGAAGAGGGGAGGGTCTTACCCAAATGAACACCGTTCGCACACGGCCTCATGACACCGACGATGCCGAGGGCCTTCGCCTATACCTCGACCAGGTCGGGCGTGAATCGTTGCTGACCGCCGACGACGAGGTCGAGCTCGCACGCGCGATCGAGCAAGGCCGTGAAGCCGAGGAAACACTAGAGCGATCGCCCCGGATCGCGGTCAAGCGTCGTGCGGCCCAGCAGCGGGCCGTTGAGGATGGCCGGCGTGCCCGTCACCGTTTCATCCGGGCGAACCTTCGGCTCGTCGTGAGCATCGCCAAGCGGTACCAGGGCCAGGGGCTGACGTTGCTGGACCTCATTCAGGAGGGGAGTATCGGCCTGATTCGGGCCGTGGAGAAGTTCGACTGGCGCAGGGGCTTCAAATTCTCGACGTACGCGACGTGGTGGATCCGCCAGGCCATCCAGCGCGGTGTTGCCGATAAGGCCCACGCCATCCGCATCCCCGTGCACACGGCCGAGGAGGTGCGGCGGATCGAGCGCCACCTGAGGACGCTCTCCCAGTCGCTCGGACGTGATCCGACCGACGCGGAGATCGCGCGCGCGGCACGGATGTCGCACACGAAGGTGGAAGAGTTGCTCGGCTGGAGTCGCATGCGCCGGTTGACCTCGCTCCAAAAGCCGGTCGCAGAGGACGGGGAGAACCTGTTGCTCGACCTGATTCCCGACCCGGCAGGCGAGGCGGCCTTCGACGCGATCGACGAGTCGCTGGTGCGGTCGGATCTCGGGGACGCCATGGGCCAGAATCTCGACGAGCGGGAAGCAATCGTGATCACTTTGCGGTTTGGGCTGGCCGACGGAGAACCGCGATCTCTCCAGGAAATCGGTGAGCGATTGCAGCTCTCGCGCGAGCGGGTCCGCCAAATCGAGCGGGATGCGCTGGCCAAGCTTCGGGAGGACGGGCGCCTCAGCGCCTGAGGCCGGCCCCGCCTAACGACGCCGCCACACGAGCACCGCCAGGGATGCCGCCACCGCGAGCAAGACGATACCGGCTCCGATGAGAACGGTGTCTGCGAGGCCGGTGCCCGGGATCATTCGCTCACTATGGCCCCACCGGCCGCCGCCTACAAGTCGGGATGGCCGTCGGGGCCGTCGAGTAGAATCCGGCCTCCCGACGTCCGTGGAGAGGGGATCGTGACGACCGGCTCCATCGTCATCCACGGTGCTCGCGAGCACAACCTCAAGAACGTCCATCTCGAGCTGCCGCGCGATGCGCTGATCGTGTTCACCGGCCTCAGCGGGTCGGGGAAGTCCTCGCTTGCCTTCGACACGATCTATGCCGAGGGCCAGCGGCGTTACGTGGAGTCGCTGTCCTCCTACGCCCGGCAGTTCCTCGGGCAGATGGAGAAGCCCGACGTCGATGTTATCGAGGGCTTGTCTCCGGCCATCTCGATCGACCAGAAGACCGCCGGACACAATCCTCGGTCGACGGTCGGGACGATCACCGAGGTTTACGATTATCTTCGACTGCTCTACGCGCGCGTGGGCAGGCCCCATTGCCCCCGCTGCGGCAGGCCGGTCGCCCGGCAATCCCCCGACCAGATCATCGACCAGGTGCGTGCCCTTCCGGAGGGGACGAAGTTTCTGGTGCTCGCCCCGGTGGTACGGGAACGCAAGGGCGAGTACGAGCGTTTGCTCGAAGATCTCGGGCGCAAGGGTTTCGCCCGAGCCAAGGTAGACGGCGAGTTGCTGGAGCTGTCTGAGAAGATCCGGTTGGACCGCTATTACAAGCACACGATCGAGGTGGTCGTCGACAGGCTTGTGATGAAGCCGGGACTCGAGCGCAGGCTGGCCGATTCGGTCGAGACCGCTCTCGGCCTCGCCGAAGGAATGGTAAGCATCGAGCTCGTCGACGAGGAGCGCACCGAGACGTACTCTCAGCATCTCGCGTGCCTGGATTGCGGCCTGTCGTTCGAGGAGTTCCAGCCGAAGAACTTCTCCTTCAACAGTCCCTACGGGGCTTGTCCGCGTTGCGACGGGCTTGGAATCCATCGTGAAGTCGATTCCGAGCTAATCGTGCCGGACCCCATGGCGTCCCTTTCCGAGGGGGCCATCGCGCCGTGGTCGACCGGTCGCACGGAATACTTCCAGCGACTGATGGAATCGGCGGCCGACCACCTCGGCGCGTCGATGAAGAAGCCGTGGGCCAAGCTCACAAAGAAGCAGCGGGACGCCTTCCTCCACGGCCTCGGCGATGACGTTGTTTTCGTCCGCTACCGAAACCGCTACGGGCGCACGCGCTCCTACCACACGAAGTTCGAAGGTGTGATCCCCTGGCTGGAGCGCCGGCACAAGGAGTCCGATAGCGACCATCACCGGGAGAAGATCGAGGAGTACATGCGCGAGGTTCCGTGCCCGGCGTGCAAGGGCGCCCGACTCAAGCCGGAGTCTCTCGCCGTCACCGTCGGCGACAGGAACATTTCCGAGATCTCATCGATGTGTATCGCCGACGCCGACGCGTTCGTCGCAAGTCTCGAGCTCGGCGAGCGCGAGCATCTCATCGCCGATCGCATCGTGAAGGAGATCCGTTCCCGCCTCGGCTTCCTCGTCGATGTGGGCCTCGAGTATCTCTCGCTTCATCGCAGCGCCCAGACCCTGGCCGGAGGTGAGGCCCAGCGGATCCGCCTCGCCACACAGATCGGCAGCGGCCTCGTGGGCGTGCTTTACATCCTGGACGAACCGTCGGTCGGCCTCCATCAACGGGACAACCACCGGCTCATCGAGACGCTCGTCCGCCTCCGTGATCTCGGAAACACGCTGATCGTGGTCGAGCACGACGAGGCTACGATTCGCACGGCCGATCACGTGGTGGACATCGGGCCGGGAGCCGGCGAGCACGGCGGGACGATCGTCTACACGGGCTTGGTCAAGGGAATGCTGACGTCGAAGACGTCGGTGACAGGGATGTTCCTCTCGGGTAGGCGGAAGATCGACACGCCGGGCATGCGGCGTGCGCCCGGCGGGTCGTGGCTCGTCCTGAAAGGCGCCCGTCAGAACAATCTCAAGAACATCGACGTACGGTTCCCCGTCGGCTGCTTCATCGGCATTACCGGGGTAAGCGGAAGCGGCAAGTCGTCGCTCGTCGGCGACACACTCCACCCGGCGCTGATGCACCACGTGTACGGCTCGCGCACCGTTCCGGGAAAGCACCGGGCGCTGACCGGGCTCGAGTACATCGACAAAGTCGTCGCAGTCGACCAGGCGCCGATCGGCCGGACGCCGCGCTCGAACGCGGCGACTTACATCGGCGTGTTCGACCACATCAGGAATCTGTTTAGCCGGACCTCCGAGGCGCGGATGCGCGGCTACCGTCCGGGGAGGTTCAGCTTCAACGTGCGCGGAGGGCGGTGTGAGGGGTGTGCCGGCGATGGAACCATCAAGATCGAGATGCACTTCCTTCCCGACATCTACGTCCCCTGCGAGGTGTGCAAGGGAAAGCGTTACAACCGGGAGACGCTCGACGTCACCTTCAAGGGCAAGAACATCTCGCAGGTGCTGGAGCTGTCGGTGGAGGAGGCGCTTGGGTTCTTCGAGGCACACGCCGTGATCGCACGGCACCTGAAGACGCTCCACGACGTCGGGCTCGGCTATCTGCGCGTCGGCCAGCCGGCGCCGACGCTTTCCGGTGGGGAGGCGCAGCGGGTAAAGCTGGCGTCGGAGCTGTCGAAGCGCGCAACGGGCCGGACGCTATACATCCTCGACGAACCTACGACGGGTCTGCATTTCGAAGACGTGAACAAGCTGCTGGGCGTGCTGCAGCGGCTCGTCGACGCCGGAAACACCGTGGTGGTGATCGAGCACAACCTCGACGTGATCAAGTCGTGCGATTGGGTCATCGACCTCGGTCCCGAGGGCGGCGACGGCGGTGGTGGCATCGTGGCCGAGGGCACGCCGGAGGACATCACTGCCGTGGACACCTCGTACACGGGGAAGTTCCTGCGCGAGGTGCTCGAGCCGGCATCAGACGGGCGTTCCGCCGTCTCGATTGGCGAGAAACGGTCTGGGAGCCGGGTTACTAGAATTGAAATGTGACCCCACCAGCGATCCGGCCGCCGAAGCCCGAGGCCACCCCGGACGGCCCCGGCTGTTATCTGTTCAAGGACGCGCACGGGCGGGTGCTGTACGTCGGCAAGGCCAAGTCCTTGCGCAAGCGGCTGGCCAACTACTTCCAGGATGCGCGCGCGCTCCACCCGCGGACCGCCGCAATGGTCGAGAGCGCGGCCGAGGTCGAGTGGATCGTCTCGGCCAGCGAAGTCGAGTCCCTGCACCTTGAGTACAACCTCATCAAAGAGCACCGGCCCCGGTTCAACGTGCGGTACCGCGACGACAAGTCCTACCCGTATCTCGCCGTGACGTGGGACGAGGAGTACCCGCGAGCCATGGTCATGCGCGGGGCACGGCGCAAGGGGGTGCGCTTCTACGGTCCCTACGCGCACGCCTACGCAATTCGCGAGACGCTCGATCTCCTCTTGCGAACTTTCCCAGTCCGGACCTGCACCCGAGGTGTCTTCGACCGCGCCCAGCGGATCGGCAGGCCGTGCCTGATGTACGACATCGGGAAGTGTGCGGCACCGTGCGTCGGTCACGTCACGACCGAGCAGCATCGCGACATTGCCGGGGATCTGTGTGCGTTCATCGACGGCAACACCGACCCCGTGCTGAAGCGGCTCGAGCAGGAGATGCGTGACGCTGCTTCTCGCCGGGAGTTCGAGCGGGCGGCCCGTCTTCGCGACCAGCTCGCGAACGTGCGCAAAGCAATCGAGCGCCAGACCGCCGTTACCGATCGTGCCGCCTACTTCGATGCGATCCACATCGCCGAGGACGATATCGAGGCGGCCGTTCAGGTGTTCTTCGTGCGCGGTGGCCGAGTGATCGGCCGCAAGGGGTTCGTCGTGGACAAGGTCGAGGAACTCGAGCCGGGCGCGTTGCTGGCGGGATTCGTCCGCGACCTGTACATGGAAGCCGAAGACGTGCCGGCGGAGATCCTGGTTCCCCACGAGCCGGCCGACGCCGAGGTCCTTCGCGCCTGGCTGGGCGAGCGCCGGCAACGCCGCGTCGAGTTTCACGTCCCGTATCGCGGGGAGAAGCGCGCCTTGATGGAGATGGTGCTGCAGAACGCTCGGGAGGCGTTCACCCAACACAAACTGAAGCGGCGCAAGGACTTCGAGGCACGCGCCAAAGCGCTGCGCGCCCTGCAGGAGGAACTGCGTCTGGGGGACGCCCCGCTTCGCATCGAGTGCTTCGATATCTCTAACCTGGGGCCGGCAGAGGCCGTCGGTTCGATGGTGGTGTTTGAGGACGGGCTTCCCAAGCGCTCGGACTACCGCAAATTCCGGATCAAGGGTGTCGAGGGCCAGAACGATTTCGCCATGATCGCAGAGGTTCTCCGGCGGCGATTCCGCCCTCGCTCGCCGGAAGGGGAGGACGGCGACCGGCGCCCGCGACGGTTCGCGTACCCCCCGAACCTCATCGTGATCGACGGGGGCCGCGGACAGCTTGGTGCCGCGATGGCCGCAATGAGTGAGATGGGCGTGCACGACGTCGCAGCCGTCGGTCTGGCGAAGCGCTTCGAGGAAGTCTATCTCCCCGAGCGCAAGGAGCCGTTGAGGATACCTCGCGGGTCCGATGCGCTGTACCTCCTCCAGCACATCCGGGACGAAGCCCATCGTTTCGCGGTCACCTACCACCGTGCTCTTCGAGGAAAGAAGGCTACCGCGAGCACCCTCGACCAGATCCCGGGCATCGGCCCGGGGCGCAAGCGGCTGCTGCTGCGGAAGTTCGGCTCGGTGCGGCGTATTCTGCAGGTGAGTGAAGAGGAGCTTGCCGAGGTAGTACCGGCGTCGGTTGCCGGACGGATACGTCCGTACCTGCGTGGGTTTGGAGAGGGGGAAGCATCGTGAGGTCGCGAGCCTGGTATCGCACGCCGGTCGGATTGGGCACGCTTGTGTACGACGGCACCACGGTGCTGGCGATCGGTCTCCCCAGAGCAGGCGCCCGGCCCGAGGCCGGCGCACCGTCGGCGCCGGAGCCGATTCAAGAGCTGGGCCGCCGTCTCAGCGCCTACTTCGGCGGCAGGATCGCGCGCGTCGAGCTGCCGCGGGAAATCTCGCTCGGCTGGGGGGACATCGGTGCTTTCAGGTCCCGCGTCTACGATGTCGTGAGAAGTATCCCTACCGGCCGCACCTTGTCCTACTCGGAGGTCGCCGAGACCGCGGGCGCGCCCGGCGCCGCGCGAGCCGTCGGAACCGCGATGGCAACGAATCCATTTCCCGTGATCGTCCCATGTCATCGAGTCGTGAGAGCCGACGGCAGTCTCGGTGGATACGGGGGCGGGGAATCCTTGAAGAAGCTCATGCTCGAGCTTGAGGGGTACTCCGGCGAAAAGCCGGCTCGCGCAGGAGCGGCGGGATGACGGCGACGGCGCGTGAGCGGGACCCCCAAGAGGGCCCTGCCTCCTCCGAGATCGCCGGCGCCGAAAGCGCACCGCGCAAACCCGATTTCACGATCATCACCGGCCTTTCCGGAGCCGGGCGCTCGGAAGCCGCCAAGGCGCTGGAGGACGTCGGCTACTTCGTCATCGACAACCTTCCACCGGCGTTGATCTCCAACATGGCAGAGCTGGCCGCACAGCCGGAAACCCCGGTCGAGCACGTCGCCGTTGTCGTCGACGTGCGGGGTGGACTGTTCTTCCCCGAGCTTTCGGAGACGCTTGCCGACCTTAAGCGGCGTGGTGTCGAGCACCGCATCGTGTTCCTCGAGGCCTCCGACGAAGCCCTCATCCGTCGGTTCGAGCACACACGCCGGAAGCATCCACTGGCGCACCGCATCACCGAAGGAATCATTCGCGAGCGCACGCTCTTGCGGTCGCTTCGCGGGGCCGCCGACCTCGTCATCGACACAACCGAGCTCACCGTCCACGATTTGCGTCACCGCATCGTCGATGCCTTCGGGATGGGGCCTCGTGAGGCGAGGATGCAAGTGACCGTGGTCAGCTTCGGATACAAGTTTGGGATCCCCCTCGATGCCGATCTCGTGCTCGACGTTCGGTTTCTGCCCAACCCGCATTGGGTCGACGAGCTGCGCCCGCTGCCGGGAACCGATCCCAAGGTCCAGGATTACATCATGTCGAGGCGGGCCACGACCGACTTTCTGCAACGCTTCGGGGAGATGTTCGACGTTCTCGTACCCGGATACCTCTCGGAAGGAAAACGCTACCTAACAGTTGCCATCGGCTGCACGGGGGGGCGGCACCGGTCGGTAGTTGTCGCCGACCGGACGGCCGAGCTTTTGGGTGAACACGGTCTTCCGGTTCGCGTTGAGCACCGCGACGTCGAACGAACGTGACGCGAATGCGTGAACCACGCATCGTCTGTATCGGTGGGGGCCACGGCCTTTCGGCCGCGCTGCGGGCGGCACGACAGCTCACACCGTGGGTCACGGCGGTCGTGACCGTCGCAGACGACGGGGGCTCCTCGGGAATACTCCGGAGTCAGCTCGGCATCGCACCGCCGGGGGACCTGCGGATGGCTCTAGCGGCATTGGGCGCGGACGAAGGGCGCTCCGCCCTGTTGCAGTACCGGTTCCGAGAGGGAGAGCTGGCCGGACATCCGCTGGGAAACTTGCTCATCGCGGCGCTCGCCGACATTCACGGCGATCTCGTGGCCGCCCTCCATGAGGTCGCGGTTCTCGCCGGCGCGCGGGGACGGGTGCTTCCGGTATCGCGTCGCGCGCTCACGCTCAAGGCGCGTGTCGGCGAAAAGACGATGACCGGGCAGGTCGCCATCGCAACGAGCGGCGGACCGATCGCGCAGGTCTGGGTGGAGCCCGACGAGCCGGCCCTGGAGGATGCGCTCGACGCCGTTGCCGGAGCCGACCTCGTGCTACTGGGTCCCGGCAGCCTCTACACGAGCGTTCTCGCCACACTGGTCGTCGGCGACCTCGCCGCCGCCGTCAGCAGCGCGCCACGTGCCGTGTACATCATGAATCTGCGCGAACAGCCGGGGGAGACGCCCGGTATGGCGCCTCGCGACTACCTGCGCGCCCTCCAGGAGCACTGTCCGGGACTGCGGCCGGCGGCGATCCTGGCCCATGCCGGAAAGGCGAACGGTCCGAAGCCGCTGATCGTCGATCCGGCGGAATTTGCCCCGACGCCGGTCGTCGAGGCCGATCTCGCGAGCGGTGGCGTGCACGACCCCGACCGGCTCGCCGCAGCTCTGAAGTCCTTGCTGTGAGTTTCACGCGATCGGTTCGGGACGAGCTTGCCCGCCTTCGATCACCGAGGCCGTGCTGTGCTAGAGCCGAGCTTTCCGGGATTGCGCGCACGGCCGGAGCCATCCACCTGCTCGGCAATGGAGGGCGTGCATTCGAGGTGGAGCTGGAGGAGCCGGCCGCTGTGCGCAAGACCTATGCCGGGCTTGCGCGCACGCTGTCGAAGGCGCCGATCGAGGTGCGCCTATTCGAGCCGGGTCGCGGCAGGCCACGGCCGCGGTTTGTTGTTCGGGCGGAGAATGCGAGCGCTGCGGCGCTCGCCGAGCTGGCCGTGAGCGATCGGTCGGGCCGGCCGGTGAATGCCCCGGCGCGGATCGCCTCGCGTCGATGCGACGCGGCATCGTTTCTGCGCGGGGCCTTTCTTGCGCGGGGAAGCGTGAGCGAGCCCCGGTCCCCGGCGCATCTCGAATTTCGCTTCCCGTCCAACGGCGATGCCTCCTTTTCCCTTCGGCTACTCGAACGCCTCGGCGTACGGGCGACGGTCAGATCGCATCGCGGAGCGTCGGTTGTCACGGTCAAGGGTGTACCCGACGCCGGGCGGTTGCTCGCCGCCATGGGTGCGCATCGAGGCTATCTCGCCTGGGAGGAGGGTACCGTCTGGAAAAGCGTGCGCGGAGAGGCCAACCGGCTCGCGAATTGCGATACGGCCAACGCGCGGCGGACGGTGCTGTCGGCCCTCCAGCAGCGCCGGTGGATCGACGCGCTGGAAGCGGCGGGAATCTTGGAGCGCCTCACTCCGGCCTTGCGTGAAGCCGCCCTTCTGCGCCGGGAGCATCCCCAGGCCCCGATCGATGAGCTTGCACGTTTCGCCCGGCCGCCGGTGTCGAAGGGCGCGATGGCCGACCGGCTGCGCCGGTTGGGGGCGTGCGCGGAGCCGCTGGTAAGGTAGGCCCCAAAATCGAAAAAGCGGTGCTGGGAGGACGCAATGACCATCCGAGTAGGGATCAACGGGTTCGGCAGGATCGGCCGCAACTTCTTCCGCGCAGCCAAGAAACGCGGTGAGAGTATCGACTTCGTCGGCGTGAACGATCTCACCGACGCGAAAACGTTAGCGCATCTGCTCAAGTACGACTCGGTTCACGGACGACTGGACGCCGACGTCACTACGACGGCAAACGGGATCAGCGTGGACGGCGATGAGCTGCGCGTTATGGCCGAGCGAGATCCGGCGGGGTTGCCGTGGGGAGAGCTACGCGCCGACATCGTGATCGAATCTACGGGATTCTTCACCGATCGCGACGGCGCCTCCAAGCATCTGAACGCGGGCGCCAAGACGGTGATCATCAGCGCTCCGGCCAAGGGTGAGGACGCGACTTTCGTTATGGGGGTCAACGACGACCTGTACGACCCCGCCAAACACAAGATCATCAGCAACGCGTCTTGCACCACGAACTGCGTGGTGCCGATGGCCAAAGTGCTCAAAGACTCGTTCGGGATCCAGAAGGGCCTGATGACGACCTGCCACGCCTACACCAACGACCAAAACTTGCTCGACCTCCAGCACAAGGATCTCCGGCGAGCCCGGGCCTCGGCGATCAACATCGTGCCGTCTTCGACCGGGGCGGCGAAGGCCACCTCGCTGGCGATCCCCGAGCTGAAGGGGAAGCTCGACGGCTTCGCATTGCGCGTGCCCGTGCCCGACGGAAGCGTGACGGATCTCGTCTGCGTCCTCGACCGCGAGGTCACGGTCGACGAGGTTAACTCCGCCTTCGAGAAGGCCGCGACCGACGGCCGCCTGAAGGGCATCCTTCGCTATACCGAAGATCCGATCGTCTCGAGCGACATCATCGGCGATCCCCACTCCTGCATCTTCGACAGTCTGATCACCATGGCCATCGGAGACCTCGTCAAGGTCGTCGGGTGGTACGACAACGAGTGGGGATACTCCAACCGGCTCGTGGACCTGGTCGGGCTGATCGGTTCCAAGGCGTAGCATGAAGCTCCGCACGCTCGACGGCCTCGATGTCGCCGGGAAGCGGGTGCTGCTTCGAGCCGACTTCAACGTCCCCCTTTCCGGTGGCAGGATCCTCGACGACATGCGAATCCGCGCGACGATTCCCACGATCGCCGAGCTGCTCGATGGTGGCGCACGCAGGGTCGTGTGCTGCTCGCACTTGGGCCGACCGAAGGGTTCGCCGAACATCGCTTACTCTCTGGAGCCGGTGGCGGTTCGTCTCGCGGAACTGCTCGGCCGCCCCGTGGCATTCATTGAGCGTCCGGATGAGGGTATCCCGGAGGACGGGGTCGCCCTTCTCGAAAACCTTCGCTTCGACCCCGGAGAGGAGACGAACGCGGGGCCTTTTGCGGAGCGGCTTGCGTCGTCGGCCGACGTTTTCGTCAACGATGCGTTCGGTGCGGCGCACCGGGCACACGCGTCGGTCGTCGGGGTCGCCGGGCTCCTGCCGGCGGCTGCGGGGCGCCTCCTCGAGAGGGAGGTGTCGGTCCTAGGGGCTCTGCTCGAGTGCCCGCAGCGTCCGTTCGTCGCCGTCGTCGGCGGCGCCAAGGTCTCCGACAAGCTGCCGGTCCTCGAGCGGCTCTCGATGCTCGTCGACCAGATCGCGATCGGTGGTGCGATGTGCTTCACCTTCTTTCTCGCCAGGGGATTCTCGACCGGGACCTCGCCGGCCGAGCCCGACCGCGTCGACGAGGTCCGCACGCTCCTAGAGCGAGCGGGGGAGCAGATCTTGCTTCCGGTGGACTTGATCGTCGCGGAGTCGATGGAGCCGGGGATTCCGACGGAGGTGGTTGCCGCCGACGCGATCCCTGCGGACCGCGCGGGCTACGACATCGGACCGCAAACTTGTCGCGCCTACGTCGATGCCGTTCGCGCGGCGAAGACGGTCTTTTGGAACGGCCCCATGGGCGTCTTTGAGATTGCCGAATTCGAGTCCGGCACCAGAGCCGTCGCCGCCGCCGTGGCGAAGGGGCCGGCGTACTCGGTCGTCGGGGGTGGGGACAGCGGCGCGGCGCTTGAGAAGTTCGGCTACGCCGGGGAAGTCGATCACCTGTCGACCGGCGGCGGCGCGAGCCTCGAGTTTCTCGAAGGCAAGACCCTCCCCGGACTCGTGCCCCTGATGGAGTGATGGTCATGGATAGAAAGCCGTTCATCTGTGGAAATTGGAAGATGCACAAGACGCATCTCGAGTCCATCGCCGCCGTTCAGAAGGTCCACTATCTCTTGCGGCCACAGGACCACGATGTCGTCGAGGTCGGTGTGTGTCCTCCGTTCACGGCGCTGCGGAGCGTGCAGACGCTCCTCGACGCGGACAACATACCGATCGCGCTCGGAGCGCAAGACTGTCATTGGGAGGAACATGGCGCGTACACCGGCGCCGTCTCGCCCGGCATGCTGGCGAAGCTCCGCTGTCGGTATGTGATCGTCGGGCATTCTGAGCGACGGGCGATGTTCGGCGACACCGACGAGACGGTGAACCGCAAGGCCGGAGCGGTGCTCGCGGCCGGCATGACTCCGATCGTGTGCGTCGGGGAGAGTCTCGAGGATCGCGACGCCGGCCGCACTGAGGAAGTCGTCGGGGCACAGGTGCGAGGTTCGCTCGCCGGGCTGACGCCGGAGCAACTCGGATCACTGGTCGTTGCCTACGAGCCGGTGTGGGCCATCGGCACCGGTCGCAACGCGCTCCCGGAGGAGGCGAACAGCGTCATCGCTCAGGTGCGAGCCGTCGTTGCGGAGCTGGGCAGCAAGGCTGCCTCCCGGACGGTTCGCATTCAGTACGGCGGGAGCGTGAAGGCGGCGAACATCGCGAGCTTCATGGCGATGGAGGACATCGACGGCGCACTGGTCGGGGGAGCGTCTCTCGACGCGGAAGAGTTCGCGCTCATAGTGCGGTACCTGGGCTGAGGGGATCGTGGGCCGCGTCGTCTACGTGATCCTGGACGGGCTCGGCGACGACCCGGTGCCCGCGTTCAACGGCCGCACACCGCTCGAGGCGGCGGCCACCCCGAATCTCGACGCGCTGGCCCGTCGCGGCCGCAACGGGCTCGTCTACACGGTCGGCAAGGGCATCGCGCCGGAATCCGACATCGCCGTGTTCGCGATGCTCGGGTACGACCCGCGTGAACACCATTCGGGACGGGGACCTCTGGAAGCACTCGGGTCGGGGATGGAGGTCCGCGACGGCGACCTCGCTTTCCGAGTGAACTTCGCGACCGTCGAGAACGGCAGGCGCATCCTCGATCGCCGCGTGGGCCGCGACCTGTCGAGCGACGAGGCCCAGACTCTTGCCGGTGAGGTCAACGACGCCGTGAATCTCCCGGGTGCGACCGCAGAGCTGAGGGCCACCGTCGAGCATCGAGGTGTGCTCCTCATCCGGCGTGAGGGCGCCCCCCTGTCGGCCGAGGTCACGAATACAGACCCGGCGTACGCGCGCGACGGCGTTCTCGGCGTGGCGAAACTCACCTTCGAGGAGAAGGTGCAAGACTGCGTGCCGCTGCCGGGGCACGAAGGAGAAGAGGCCGCGCGTTCGGCAGCAGAGCTTACGAACGAGTGGACGCGGCAGGCGCACGAGGTGCTGGACGCAAGTGCGGTCAACGCCCGGCGCCGGTCGGCCGGCAAGCTGGCGGGAAACATCGTCCTCGCGCGTGATGGGGGTGATCACCTGCCGCGACCGCCGCTTTTCGAGCAAAGGTACGGCGCCCGGTGGGGATGCTTCGTGGAGATGCCGGTAGAACGAGGGATCTCTTTGGTCCTCGGGATGGGGCAGGTGGTCGTTCCGATGAAGGGAGCCGGCACCTTCGAGGAGCAGTACGTCGTCTGGGCGGAGACGGCGCTCGGGGCCATCGACGCCTACCAGGGCCTCTACATTCACATCAAGGGACCCGACGTGCCGGCCCACGACGGCCGGGCCGAGGACAAGCGCGCCGTCGTGGAAGCGATCGACGCCGCGTTCTTCGGCCTGCTTCTTCCCGAGCTGGGCCGGGACGTGATCATTGCCGTCACCGCCGACCACTCAACGTCGTGTGCGAAGAGGGCGCATACCGACGACCCGGTGCCCCTCGTCGTTGCCGGTCCCGGAGTCGGCGGCGATGCGGTGATGACCTACGGCGAGTCCGCGGCGCGTCATGGGTCTCTGGGCCTGCTCCAGGGGGTCCAGATCATGCCGAGGCTGATGGCTCTCGCCGGCGACTGACGGTGGTCGTCCGAGCGCATAATCCCTGGCCATCGGGGGTACGGGGGCCCGTCTGGAGCTTACCTTGCGCGTTCGGAACCTTGTGATAGTGTCGCGCGCGGTGTGGGGGAACACATGAAGGCTCCCACCGCGACCCGGAGTATTCGTCTCGCGGCGACCGGAGTTCCGCAGTGCGTCCGGCCGATCGGCCGGACGCCTCGGGCATTCACCCCCACCGGCACGGCCCATGAGAGACGTGAGCCGTCCAGTTCGAGTAACAGGAAGGAGGCATTCGGTTGAACGGCATCCGTCAGAACCCGGCGTTTCGCCTGGCGCTGATCGTCCTCGGGGTCGCGCTCATCGCTGCAGGATGCGGCGGTGGCGGAGACAAAAACACCCCACAGATCGGTGGTCAGCTCCGAATAGAAACGAGTGAGCCGGATTCGCTCGATGCGAACACGGCCGACGACTCAGAGCAGATCGTCATCGTTCGGCAAATCTACCGCGGCCTCGTGGACTACGACCCGAAGACCGCGAGAGTAGTGAATGCGGTCGCGACTCGGATTGACACGAGCGATGACGCGAAGACGTTCACGTTCCACCTGAGGAAGTCCACGTTCTCCAATGGAGAACCGGTGGACGCGCAAGCCTTCGTTCGCGGCTGGAGCCGCGCTACGTCGAAGACCCTTGCCTCTCCGGTGGGCTATCACCTGGCCAACATCGTCGGCTACAAGGATCAGACGGCCGGCAAGACACAGACGCTAAAGGGCGTCGAGGCGGTGGACCAGAACACCCTCAAGGTCACGCTCACCGACGCGGACGCCGACTTCACCGTCCGCCTCGGACACCCGGTGTTTGCGCCGGCACCGAGCGATGCGGCGATCGCCGGACAGCGCCCGTCCTGGGCCGAGTTCCCTATCGGCAACGGCCCATTCAAGCTGAAGGAAGCTCACAAGCACAACGTGAGCATCACGTTGGTCCCGAACGACAAGTTCTTCGGGACGAAGCCGTTCCTCGCCGAGGCTCAGTACAAGATTGTCGCCGACCCCGAGACCGCCTACACGGAGTGGCAGGCCGGCAACCTCGACTGGACACGGATCCCCGGCACGAAGATCGAGGAGGCGAAGGCGGCCAACCCCGGCAAGTTCATCATCAAGGCGGTGGCCGGCATCAACTACCTGAGCGTCAACCTTGATAAGGCGCCGACCAACAACAAGAACTTCCGCATGGCGGTGTCTGAGGCGATCGACAGACAGGCAATCTCGAACGCGGCCTTTGCGGGTCTGCTGATTCCGGCTACCGGAATCATTCCGCCCGCCCTGCCGGGGTACCGCAAACCTGGAGCCGACGGTGTCGGGCCGTGCTCGTATTGCAAGTACGACGTCCAGGATGCCAAGGCCAAGCTGGCGGCGGCAAAGGCCGAGGGCGTTGATACGAGCGACAAGATCCTGCTCAGCTACAACGCAGGCGCCAGTCACGAGACCTGGATGCAGGCGGTCCAGAAGCAGCTCGAAGTCAACCTAGGGCTCAAGTCCGACCTGAAAGGCATCCAGCCGTTCAGCAAGTTCATCGAGTTCCGTCAGGGCAAGGACGCTGAAGGTCTCATGCGAAACGCCTGGGGTATGGACTTCCCGACCCCGGACAACTTCCTCGCGCCGCTGTGGGACTCCCGGGCCGACTCGATCAAGCACGAAGGGGACAACACGACGCACTACAATAACCCCGCGTTCGACAAGCTGATCGACCAGGCCCGCAGCGAGAAGGACGCGGCCAAGCGCCTGAAGGTCTACCAGCAGGCCGAGGACCTGGTCCTGACCGACGCCGCCACGATACCGATGTGGTGGCGGACCCAGTTCCGCCTTGCGGCGCTGGACAAGTTCAGCGGTCTCCAGATGGACGCCTTTGAGGAGGCGACGGTTCACCTGGCCTTCCTCAAACCCAGCTCCACCTAGGCCCAGTTCGTTGGGAGGGCCCGCCGAAGGCGGGCCCTCCCGCATTCACAACCGATGCTACAATCGCTTGGCCCGGCGGGGGTCGGGCAAAACAGCTTGACGAATCGGGGAGGGCGAGCCCAGATGGGCCGGTACATCGTCAGACGCCTGATACAGATGATTCCCGTCGTCTTCGGGGCGACGCTCATCCTGTTCATGATCCTGTTCGTCGTCGGCGACCCGCTCCAGGCCACGTTCGGGGAGAAGTTGGGGGACAGGGAGCTGAGGGACATCCTCACCGAGCGCTATAACCTCGACAAGCCGATCGTGGTCCAGTACGCCACCTACATGAGCAAGGTCGTGCGAGGAGACTTCGGGGAGTCGATCCAGCAGCGCCGGGCGGTCAAGACGATCCTGTTCGAGGCCCTGCCCTGGTCGCTCAAGCTGGGCCTATGTGCAATCGTCATCGAGACGATGGTGGGCATCGCCGCCGGGGTGATCTCGGCGGTGCGACGATATAGCTTCCTAGACGTCTTCGTGACCCTGGCCACGAGCCTGGTGGTGGCCATCCCGGTGTTCTGGCTCGGGTTGATGCTGCAGGTCCTTTTCGGGGTCAAGCTGCAGAACACATTCCTCGGCACCCCGGTCTCGGGCATCGACGCGGGCCTCAAGAGCTACATCTTGCCCTCCCTCACCCTGGCCAGTGTGTTCACCGCGATCACGGCCCGGCTGATGCGCACGACCCTGCTCGAGGTCATGCGCCAGGACTTCATCCGCACCGCGGCCGCCAAGGGACTGCCTGAGCGCACGGTGATCTACAAGCACGCGCTGCGCAACGCGATGATCCCAGTGGTGACCAACATCGGGCTGGACTTCGGCGGTCTCATCGGCGGAGCGATCCTCACCGAGACGGTGTTCTCCTGGCCCGGGATCGGCCGCCAGCTCGCCACCTCGGCTCAGGACCTGGACTTCCCGGTCATCCTGGGAGGCACGGTCCTGCTGATCATGGGCTTTTTGCTCGTCAACCTGCTCGTCGACATCTCGTACGGCTTCCTGGACCCCAGGATTCGCTACGACTAGGAGTACCAATGGCCACCCGATCAAAAAAAAGAGCGGACTCTCTGGGGTCCGAGATCCTCCCTGCGGCAGACTTGATGACCGAGGTAGCGCTTCAGGACGCGGGACGTAGCTCCGAAGAACTCTTGGCGGATGCGGCCCCGGGATCGACGCAGGTCGGCGCGGCAGTTGCGGCCGGCGCTCCGGCCAGCGCGGCCGCAGGAGAGGTCGTTCTTACGCTTTGGGCCGACGTCTGGCGGCGACTTCGGAAGAATCGACCCGCCATCATCGGCCTCGGAGTCGTGGGGCTCCTCGTTTTCACGTCGGTCTTTGCCGACCTCATCGCTCCCTACCATCACAACCGGCAAAACATCTACCTCGCCAGCGCTTGCAAGGGACCCTGCTCTCCATCGTGGAAGCATTGGTTCGGGACCGATCTCCTCGGCCGGGACATCTTCTCGCGGGTGGTCTACGGGTCGCGGGCGTCCGTCATCATCGGTGTAGCCGGTGTCTCGATCATTGTCGTCTTCGGCATCAGCCTTGGAGCCGCAGCCGGGTACTTCGGGGGGACCACCGACACGCTCATCATGCGCATCGCCGACGTGTTCTTCGCCTTCCCGTTCATCATCGCCGCGATCGCGCTCATCGTGGCTCTAGATGGGTACAAGCTTCCCGGGTCCGGAATCATCCCGATCTTCTTGGCCATCGGTATTTTTGGCTGGGCGACCATTGCCCGATTACTCCGTTCCTCGGTCCTGAGCATCAAACAGACCGAGTACGTGGAGTCGGCTCGCGCTATCGGAGCGAACCACTGGAGAATCATCACCCGGCATGTGATCCCCAACTCACTTGCCCCGGTCATCGTCTTTGCCACGATTGCAATCGGAGCGGCGATTCTCACCGAAGCCGCGCTGTCGTTCCTGGGACTCGGGGTCAAGCCGCCGCTGCCCGCATGGGGAAACATGATCGGCGAGGGCAGGGCGTTCATGACCACGAAGCCGTACATGATCGTGTTCCCGGGACTCGCCACGGTGTTCACCGTGGTCGGGTTCATCTTCCTCGGCGACGGGCTTCGTGACTCCATGGACCCGAGGCTTCGGTGAGTACGCCGGAAACGATCGCGATACCGGCTCCCGGGCCCTCTGAGTTCCGGGAGGAGCTGCTCCCATTCCGGACGCCCGACACGCTGCTCGAAGTACGCGACCTCGTGGTGCATTTCCATACCGACTTCGGCGTCGTGAAGGCCGTCGACGGAGTGAGCTACACGGTGAACCCGGGGCAGACCCTTGCCATTGTGGGCGAGTCCGGATCCGGCAAGAGCGTCAACGCCAGCGCACTGCTCGGACTCGTCGCCCCGCCGGGGAAGGTTCATCGGGGCGAGATCCTTTTCCAGGGACAAGACCTGTTGAAGCTTGACGACGACAAGCTGCGCGCGATCCGCGGCAACCGCATCGCAATGATCTTCCAGGACCCCCTTACCTCGCTGAACCCCGTGTTCAGCATCGGCAACCAGGTCAGCGAGGCCGTGCGGCTCCACGAGGGCCTCGCTCGCAAAGACGCCCGGGAACGCGCGACTGAACTCCTAGACATCGTGGGCATCCCGCAGGCCAAGGAGCGCTACGACGACTACCCTCATCAGTTCTCCGGCGGAATGCGCCAGCGCGTCATGATCGCGATGGCGATCGCCATGCGACCGGCTCTGCTCATCGCGGACGAGCCGACGACGGCGCTCGACGTCACGGTGCAGGCACAGATTCTCGACCTGCTCGGCTCGCTCCGGAAAGAGTTTGGGATGGCGATCATCTTGATCACCCACGATCTTGGATTGGTGGCCGAGCAAGCGGACCACGTCGCCGTCATGTATGCGGGGCGGATCGTTGAGTACGGTGACGTCGACGACATCTACTACCGCCGGCTCATGCCGTACACGATCGGTCTGATGGACTCGGTCGCCCGACTCGACGAGGCGCGCAAGGGGCGGCTGCATCCCATCCGCGGCCAGCCTCCGAGCCTGATCTTCCGGCCTTCGGGCTGCCCCTTCCACCCGCGATGCGACTACGCGCAGGAGATCTGCCTGCAGGACGAGACGCAATTGCTCGAATATGCGCCGCGCCACCTCGCTGCGTGTCACTTCGCCGGGGATCTGCCCGAGCCGAGGAGAACCGACCAGTGACCGACGAGATTCCCCGGAAGGCCCGGGCCGCAAAGACGACCCGCACCTCGTCTGCTCGGGCCACGACCCCGCGCAAGACGGCGACCCCGCGCAAGACGGCGACCGCGCGCAAGACGGCGACGGCGCGCAAGAGCGGCAAGGCCTCCGCGTCGCGCGACGCGAGCCGGTCCCGCAAGCCGGCGGCCGTCGCCGGGCTCGCATACGAGAGGGAGCCCGACCATCCCGCTCCTGTGTTCGGCAAAGAGCTTTTGCGGGCGGAGAACTTGGTGAAGTATTTCCCGGTGCTTCGGGGCATCATCTTCAAGAAGCAAGTTGGGACCGTTCAGGCCGTGGACGACATCTCGTTCAGCGTGCGTCAGGGCGAGACGCTCGGCCTCGTCGGTGAGTCGGGGTGCGGGAAATCGACGACGGCGCGAACGGTCTTGCGGCTCCTCGAGCCGACCAGCGGGTCCATCTACTTCGACGGCCAGGACATCGTCACCTTCAACAAGGAGCAGATGCGGCTGCTGCGCCGGGAGATGCAGGTCATCTTTCAGGACCCGTTCGCCTCGCTGAACCCGCGGATGACGGTGCGCAGCATCGTCGGAGAGCCGCTGGTGATTCACGGGATCTTCGACGAGGTGGGCGGCTGGAAATATGTCGCCGATCTCCTCGAGCGCGTGGGACTCAATCCCGAGCACGGGAACCGCTATCCTCACGAGTTTTCCGGCGGGCAGCGGCAGCGAATCGGTGTCGCCCGCG
This sequence comes from Actinomycetota bacterium, assembly GCA_046713235.1. Taxonomy (GTDB): domain Bacteria; phylum Actinomycetota; class AC-67; order AC-67; family AC-67; genus JBKKBZ01. Next base: position 94,882 of record JBKKBZ010000125.1, read on the forward strand.
CCCTGTCGCTCAAGCCGAAGCTCATCATCTGCGACGAGCCGGTCTCGGCTCTGGACGTGTCCGTGCAGGCACAGATTCTCAACCTTCTGGAGGACCTCCAGAACGAGTTCGGGCTAACGTACCTGTTCATCGCCCACGATCTCTCGGTGGTCCGGCACATCTCCGACCGAGTTGCGGTCATGTACCTGGGAAAGATCGTCGAGACCGCCGATCGCGACACGCTGTACGAGCGTCCGATGCATCCGTACACGCAGGCGCTCATCTCCGCGGTGCCCATCCCAGATCCGCAGAAGGAGCGCGCGCGGCAGCGGATCATCCTCACCGGTGACCTGCCGAGCCCGCTCAATCCGCCCCCGGCGTGCCGGTTCCACACGCGCTGCTGGAAGGCGGAGCAGATCTGCACCGAGGTCGAGCCGCCGCTCGAGGACCACGGCAACGGCCATCTGGTGGCCTGTCATTTCGCGGAGGAGGCGAAAGTTCTGTGAGGACCATGGTGAAGATCGCCGCGCTCGGCCTGACGATGCTGCTGGTGGGCGCGCTCCTGGCGACGGGAGCCGCTGCTGCGCCGATGCAGGCAACGCCGGAGGAGTGCCAGATCGGCCAGATCTGCAATCCCGATGAGGTGCAGACCGATCTACCCGCGGTCCGTCCGACCGGTTCCGTCGAGGATGCCGCGGGAGCAACTTTGCGGACGATCATCATGCTGTCGATCATGGCCGTGCTTTTCCTGGTCTACCTCCTCTGGGCGTTCGGCCGGGGCACGACGCCGGCCGGCTAGCGCGATCGCGTCCGCGGGCATGGCCCGTCGAATCCTTCCCCTCCTCGTTGCCGCCCTCCTTGCAGCGTGCCCGTCGGGCCGGCCGGGGTCACGTCCCGAGCAGCCGGTTCGCGGGGGGATCCTGAGGCTCGGTCTGATTGAAGATCTCGACTTTCTCGATCCTCAGCGGTCCGGTCGGCCGGCATCTTTCGCTCTGTTGCGCCTTCTGCATCGCGGCTTGATGGCGTTTCCCGCGCTCGAGGGCAGGCCGGGCACGGCGCCGGTGCCGGATCTCGCATCCGGGCCGCCCGAGGTGACTCCGGACGGCCTGTCCTATCGTTTTCGTCTTAGGGCCGGTGCGGCTTTCGGCGAGCCGGCAAACCGGCCGGTGACGGCAACAGACGTGCGGGCCGGGATCGAGCGGCTCCTCGACCTCAAGCCACCGGCGCCGCTTGCGGGTTATTTCCACGTTATTTCCGGCGCGGCGGAGTTCGTCGCCGGGAAGGCCCGGAAGCTGTCCGGCATTGCGACGCCGGATGAACGGACGGTGGAGATCCGGTTGACGAAGCCCTACAACGATCTTCCTTGGATGCTGGCTCTTCCCGCCGCGAGCGCCGTCCCCGCCGAGATCGGGGGAAAAGCGTCGGTCTCGCCGGCCGAGCTGGCGCCGTCGGGACCCTACCGGCTGGATCCCAAGGATGGTTACCGTCCGGAAAGCGGGATCCATCTGGTGCGGAATCCCGCGTGGCGCGCGGACTCCGACGTGGTGCGCAAGGCCTGGATGGACGAAGTCGAGGTGGCGATCGGAATCGAGCCCGAGAACGCGGGCAACGGCATCAGAACGGGACGGCTTGATCTCGTCCTCGATACGCCACCTCAGGCACGGATTGACGGGGCGTCGTCGCCTGAAGGAGCGGTTCACGCGGTTCCGAGCGGATGCTTGCGCTACCTCTGGCTGAATACGCGCGTGGCACCGTTCGCCTCGTCCGAAGAACGTCGTTCCGTCGCGGTCGCCGTCGATCGGGGAGCGGTGCTCGACGCGGTGACCGATCCGCAAGGCGCCGTCGTGGCCACCTCCGTGTTGCCGCGAACCGTGTACGGCCGGCCGGAGAATCCCTCCGCCGCTCCGGCTCCGACGGTCTCACTCGCACCGGGAGTTCGGCGGACGCCGCTTCGGCTCGTCGTCGGCGACCGGCCGGAAGACACGGCCGCGGGCGAGGCTGTGGCCGCCTCCATCGAGCGCGCCGCGCCCTATGACGTCGAGGTCGCGACGTTGCCGATCGCGTCCCTGTACGTGGACGGGTACGAGGTTCCGGCGCGGCGGATTCAGATGGGCATCGCCACATGGTGCGCAGACTGGCCGGGCTTGGCGGGTCGCGCGATGCTGACCCCGCTGCTCGACGGCCGAAGGATCCCCCGGGAGGGCAACATGAATTACGCCCAGCTCCACGACGGTGGGCTCGAACGGCTGCTCGACGCAGCCGCGGTTGCTGCTCCCGCAAAGGCGGAGGCGGCTTGGCGGGCGGCCGCGGCGGCCGCGGAGCGGCTGGGGGCCTGGGTGCCGCTCCTGGACCTGAACGAGGTCGTTGCGGTGTCGGACCGGCTCGGAGGCTTCAGGGGCACGTCGATGTACCCGCGAGGCGACCTGTCTGCGGTGTGGCTGCGACCCGGAAGGGCGGATGGTACACTGCGCCCGACCTCGGACCCGGAGACCATGTCGTGACCGGATTGATCCTCGGCTTTCAGATCGGCTCGGGAGTCCTCCTGATCATGTTCATCCTGCTCCATGCCGGACGAGGTGGGGGGCTGTCGGAGATGTTCGGCGGGGGAATGGGACCCGTCGGCGGCTCCACGATCATGGAAAAGAACCTCGATCGAATCACCGTCGTGACGGCTGTTGTCTTCTTGATCTCGACGGTCCTGCTTCACTTCCGGATTCGTCCTTAGGGGGCATGGGACCGCGGTCGGCCGCGGCACGCGTCACCGGCGCACTGATCGCCGTTGCGCTGGGTCTGGCGTCGTGCTCCTCCAAGAAATCTCCCGAGCCGGAACCGACCGGACCGGTTTCCGGGGGGATCCTGCGGGTGGCCGTGCGCGACATGTCGAGCCTGGATCCGGCGAAGGCGACCGGCCGTGGCGCGGTCTTCGTGCTCTCGCAAGTTTTTCGCCCCCTGACGACCATCGATGAAGCAGGAAACGCCGCACCGGGAGCGGCGGCGTCGTGGAAGACATCGGCCGACGGCCTGACCTATGACTTCACGCTCGCCGACGCGAAGTTCCACGACGGATCGAAGGTCCAGGCGGGAGACTTCAAATTCGCCTTCGATCGCATCGCGTTGAAGGCGACGAAGTCCGACACGGCTTTTCAACTCGAGCCGGTCGCAGGCTGGCGCGACGCCAAAGTCGCCGGGACGGCAAAGAGTCTCGCGGGGATCACCGTGGTCTCCGGTCTGCGTTTGCGGATCAAGCTCGATCGTCCCTTTGCGGAGCTGCCGAGGTTTCTTGCGCATCGCGCTCTCGGACCGATCGCGCGCGGAGCGTTCAAGGCGGCGGGGGCCGCGGGGTACGCCGGAAAACCGGTAGGCAATGGACCCTTCAAGATCGACGTGGCCCGCGGCGAGCGCCAGGTCACGCTGAGGAGGCACGAGGAGTTCTTTGGAACCAAGGCCTACCTGGACGGCATCGATCTCGAGGTGCGATCCGATCTGCGGTCGGTGTGGGAGGACCTGCGAGGTGGGGACCTACATGTCGGGGAGGTGCCGCCGGGCCGCATCGATGAGGCACGCAAGCGTTTTGGAACATCGGGATTCGCACCCTTCTGGGCCACGGTGTATTACGGCTTCAATCTCAAGCTGCCAAAGTTGGCCAAGCCCGAGGTACGCCGGGCAATCTCGCTGGCGATCGACCGGGCAGAGCTCGTTCGGACCGTGTACACGAGCACGAAGCGCGAAGCGACCGGAATCATTCCGGCGGGGATCGAGGGAAGCAGGGCCGACCCGTGCGAAGCGTGCCGCTACGACCTCTCCCGGGCTCGGTCCTTGCTCGACTCAGCCTTCAAGGGAAAGTCTCCCGACTTCACCATCGACCACCTCGACGCGTCCCCGAGCCGTGAGCTGGCGCGTGCGGTGAGCACGATGCTCGGGGAAGCCGGGCTGCGCGTCTCGGTGCGCGCGCACTCGCCCGCCGCTTACTTGAAGCTGTTGCGTTCGGGAAAGCACGAGATCGCCGAGCTGGGGTGGCTGTCGGACGTTCCCAGTCCGGATCCCTTCCTCGCGCAGCAACTTAGGACGGGTTCGACCAACAACCACACCGGCTTCGCCGACAAGACGTTCGACCGCCAGATCGATGCCGCGCGAAAGGCCTCCAGCGAATCGGTTCGTCTGGCCGCATACACCGCGGCGGAGACTCGGGCGCTGGCGGCGTTGCCGCTCGCGCCGCTGGTGTTCTTCGAGAGCCACATCGCAACGCGAGGATCGGTCCGGGGCTTCCGGCTCGACGGCGCCGGCGTGTTCGATGCGTCGAAGATCTGGCTTGCGCCGAAGTCTCGCGCCTGAACGCGCCGGTTCTCCGCCGGCTCGGGCGCGCATCCTTTGGGGTGTGTTCGCCCTCCTGCTCGTGCTCTCCGCGTGTCCGGGGGACCGGCCGAAGATCCAGGCGACCGGCTCGCCGGGGCGGGAGAGTCCCAAGCCCCGTGGTGGCGAGGTGATCGTCGCCTACCCGCACGAACCGCCGACGCTCAACCCCTTTGCGCCGGGAGGCGAGTCTCCGGCGACGCGCGATCTCGTTCGGCCGTTGATGCCGGCGCTGTTCCGCTTGGGTCCCGGCGGCGCGCGCGAACCGTGGCTGCTCGCCGAGGAGCCGGCGGCGCAGGCAACGGCGCAGGGCTTCGAGGTTTCCCTGAGGCTGCGACTCGGCGCGGTCTGGAGCGACGGGACTCCGATCACTTCTGACGACGTTAGGTTCACCTGGCAAACGGTGAACGATCGCCGCAACGGGGTGGCAACTCGCGACGGCTACGATCAGATCGCCGATGTCCGCATCGAGGACCCGCTGCGCACGACGCTGGTGTTCCGGCGCCCATTCCGGCGCGCCTTCGATCTGTTCTCCGCGGGTCTCGGGATCCTTCCCAAGCATGCCCTCGGGGGAAAGCCGTTCGGCTCGGCGCTGGCCGCCGGGTGGCCGGTGTCGGGCGGGCCGTTCGTGCTGAAGTCTTGGACTCGGGGCCTGGAGCTGGTCTACGAACGGAATGCCCGCGCGTGGGACGAGCCTGCCTTGCTC
>JBKKBZ010000126.1:0-2514 GCA_046713235.1 Actinomycetota bacterium
GGCGCGTACATCTGCGGCGAGGAGACGGCGCTGCTGGACTCGCTGGAGGGCTTCCGCGGGCAGCCCCGCCTCCGGCCGCCGTTCCCCGCCGCCCACCGCCTGCGAAACCAAAGAAGCGCCTGCCACTCATTGCGACGTTCGAGACGATCCGTGAGGCGATCTTCCGGAAAGCCGTGTCCAGATTGTTCCGATGGAAGAGCTGAAACCCGATTGATGCCGGCCCGTGCGGCACACTAAGAGATCATGTTGAGTGCCGCGCGAGGCCCGGACTACGAAAGATCCCTCCTCCTTCAGACGGCTGCCGGCGACCTCGAGGCCACCCGCACCCTGCTCGACCTCGCCGGACCGGTCATCTACGGCTTCGTTTACGCACGCGTTGGTGGCCGGGAGGACATTGCTGAGGATCTGGTACAGGCCACGTTCCTGGAAGCCGTCAAGTCCGCGACGGGGTTCCGGGGGGATTCCGCCCTGGCAACGTGGCTCTGCGCGATCGCGCGGCACCAAGTCGCGAAGCACTACAAGACGGAGCGGCGGCGGTCGCTCATCGAGAGCAGGCTTCGGCTCGTGGGTTCCGAGCCGCCCGCCGACATCGACGAGGACAAGCTGGCGGAGAAGGACGCCGTCATCGCCGCGCTTGGGCGGCTGCCGTCGCTCCACCGACAGGTTCTCGTGATGAAGTACCTCGACGAGCTGTCGGTCGAGGAGATAGCCGGCGAGCTGGAGCGCTCCAGGGTGCAGGTCCAGTCGTTGCTTCAGCGAGCTCGCGCAGGCCTGAAGCATGCGTTGCGACAGGAATCCGATGACTGACGAGATGCCTGGCCGGTTCTCCGGCATCGACAAGCCGCGGCCCTTGTCAGAAGAGTTCAGGGCCGGGCTCGAGCATGCGCTGGTCCACGGCGACGACGGCGGAAAAGACCTGATGGCGGCCATCGAGACGCCCCGCGCGCTACCTCCCCAGCTGCGCGACCGAATCGAGGCTGCCATCCTCCGCCGCCCACACCCGGTTCCGCGATGGGTCACGACGACGATCGCTGCGGCCTCAGTGCTTATCGTGCTGGCCGGTTCTGGAATCCTGCTCGCCGGGAAGACTCCACAGCCCGGGACGTTCGCACTCCCGTCACCTACGCCGACACCGTCGCCCGATCCGCCCAAGCCCTCGCCTTCGCCGAGGCCGGTGCCCCCGCCTCCGAGCGCATTGCGAGCCTTCCGGTCGGCCGGCGAGTTCCTGGGTTACGTGCGAGGGGAAGGCGAGAAGTTGACCGACGGCTCGCGGATCCGAAGCCTCACGGTCCGTCGCGGTGGGGTGAGCATGGGCCCAGAGACCGAATTTGAGATGGAAAGAACTTTTGGGGAAAGAAGCACCGCGCAAACCACGGTACCGGCCATGCGACAGCACGCCCTTGCTCCCGCGCCGCCGGTTGCGGGTCGGGATTTCTCCGGTACGAACGTGCAAGAGGAGGGGGTCGACGAGCCCGACCTCGTCGATACCGACGGCAGGCGACTGGCCGTCATGACCCCTGATCGGGTCTGGCTATTGGAGGTCAAAGACGGCAACGCGCGGGTGGCCGGCTCTGTAGCCCTTGCCGAAGGAATCGGCGTATTCCTGAACGGGGACCGGCTGATCCACATCGGCTCCACCGGTGGCGACATTGCGGCGAACACGCATGGGTCGCCGGCCGCGTCTCGCTACCTCACGAAAGTGACCGTCGTCGACATCAGGCTCCTCTCGACTCCGACGGTCGTCGCCACTCTCAAGGTCGAGGGTGGATACGTCGGGGCTCGTCTCGCCAAGGGCGTCGTACGTCTCGTCGTCCAATCGCCTGCGCTGGGTCCCCCGCTCACTCGGCCGGCCGAGTACACCCCGAAGGGCATCTCCGACGCCGAGGCAGCCAACAAGACGGCCGTCCGACGCTCCGTTGTCGGAGACTGGCTGCCGCACTTCGTCGTCGAAGATCCCAAGCTCGCGGCGCAGCAGGGCCACGTTCACGACTGGAACGCCATCAGCCGGCCCCCCGACCAGAGCGGCGTCTCCATGCTCACCGTCATGACGATCGACCCGGCCGCCCCGTCGCCGAACAACGCCGCGTCTGTGATGGGAGCCGGAGACATCATCTATTCCAGCCTCACCGGTCTCTACGTCACGTCCTCGCCCCTCAACGACCTCATGCTGATGGAACAAGGAAAGTCGCCGAAGTCGCCGGTCACCCGGATACACAAATTCGACATCAGCGATCCGAAGCGCGCGCGATACGTGGCCAGTGGGGATGTGCCCGGCTATCTCTTGAACCAGTTCTCGATGTCCGAACACAAGGGGAGCTTGCGGGTCGCCTCCACCCTCGGACTGTCCGGAGTCGGAACCGAAAGCGTCGTAACCGTGCTCTCTCAGAAGAATGCCGAGCTGGTTCGAGTCGGCTCCGTCGGCAATCTCGGAAAGGGAGAGCGGATCTACTCCGTTCGATTCATCGGCCCGATGGGGTATGTGGTGACGTTCCGGCAGGTGGATCCGCTCTACGT
>JBKKBZ010000127.1:0-5425 GCA_046713235.1 Actinomycetota bacterium
GATCGTCGCGGTGGAGTTTGAAGAGGAACGGCGCGCCGGGCTGAAGCGCCTTGAGCGCGACCGGGCTCGGCTGCCAGAAGTTGACCTCGTCGACGTCGGGGATCGCCCGCAGAAGGTTGAACCAATCCGCGTCCGTTACACCGATCCAGAATCGCCCCGCCATCACGGCGGGATTGTACTTCTCGCGATCTTCATCTCGGCTTCCGCGCCAGCTGGAAGGGAGCATGTGTCACGCCTTTTGCCACCGGCGCGCCACGATTGTCATGCACGGTGTCATGCACCGCCCCGATGCCGCGAAGCCCGCACCGCGTTTGCCCACGTAAACTGCCGGCGCAGGCGAATGGGGGCTGGTGTCCCTCCCGGTCTTCAAAGAGGACCACGGCGTTTGTAGGACCTGCGGTTTCGTGCGTTGCTGCACGTCGTTGACTTCCGTTCGTCCTCGCTGAGCCGCGCCCGTACTCCTCCGTCCCCCGTAGTTGTCATGCAAAGTGTCATGCACGCAACAGGCGGACGAGTTCTGTGACCGCTATCGCTCCTTCGGGGTATGGATCGCCACCGGCGACGCGAGCTTGCGCCGCGAGCCCACTGAAGCCGACGTTCTCGAGGCGATCTGCGATGAACGCGCGACGCTCCTTGGGCGCACTTTCGAGATCTTGGGTCAGCGCCGCCGGTCGGTAGGCTTCGAGGAGCGCGAGCGCGTCGAGGCCGTCGCTGGCCTTCTTCTCGGGTTCGCGAAACTCGAGGTACAAGCAGCCGAGCTTCGAGGCGAACATCGCACCGGCTCCTGGAAGCAGGACATCGGCGGTCGCTCCTTCGGCGTACAGCGTCACGAGCTCCGCGTCGATCGCCAGCAGGTCGGCGAACGGCGGGACCATCATCTGCAATCCGTCTGCATCCTTCACGAGGCCCGGCTCGATCTTGAGCGCCTCCTCGACGTCGTCTGCGAGAAGATCGACGATCAATGGAAAACCGCTGAGTCGCGCCAGATGCTTCGGATCATCCTGGACCGCGTTGATCGCTTCGAGTGCCTCCTTGGCGGGCCGCATGTCCCGCCGGAGCGCCACATCGATGTCTTCCGTTGGACGCGCCCGGGCGTTCGCCATCATGAGACGGCAATGAACGGCCCATCCGCCGGCGAGCATCACGGGCCAGCCGATAGCGTGATTCAGCGCGTCGAGCACATCGACGATGACGCGCGGGACTGCGATCACACGTGGATCGGCCACGGCACGAGTAGTCGGTTTCGGAGAACCTCGCGACCCCGCGGATCGCGGGCCAGTTCGAGCGCACAGATCAGCTCCGGCGCCAGGCCGTTAGGGAGTGGCAGCGGCTGGATCACGGCCTCCCACTGTGCCATCCCTGACGTGGCTTGGGACGAGTTTGTGTGAACGATCAGTAGGCGCAGCTGATCGCGCGATGCTACGTAGGCGCGCGGGAGGGCCGGGACGACGAGCTCCAAGTTCTCGTAGGCGGGGCCTCCGCCGATGACCGCTTCACTCTTGCTCGGAGCACGCCCCACGAAGAAAGCAGTCGGTCGGGGCCATTGCTCGGCGAGCGCAGCGAACAGAAACTCCGCGCGGGGTCGGAACCCGTTCGCCTCGGTCTCGACAAACGCTTGGTCCTCAAGGGCGCTTACCACACGAGACACGAAGCTCTCCGAAGCGGATGAGGCGGCCGCGAGATCACGGACGCTCCAGTCGCGCTCTGGTGAGCGAAGCAGCGCGAAGCACACCTGACGCCCTCGCGTGCTGAAGGGATTGCGCGTCCGATCCGGATCCATCAGCGCGCGCGTCGGGCGGATGTCCACGTACAGACCGGGGGCCGTCAGGAACACGGCACCCTGGGCCGTAACGAACGACGACCCTTGGCCTCGCAGGGCCGCGAGGGTGCGTGGATCAGCGTGCTCCAGGAAGAGCACCGCCGGCACTTTCCCGTCGCGGGCGTCCTCGGGGTCGGCTTCGACCCGGAATCGGGTCTTCGGCCCGTCGACAGGCTCGAGCTCGATCCCATCGTGCCGCTCGGTCACCTTCGCCCCGGGCAGCGCCCGCTCCAGGACTTCTCTGATCGGACTCACAGGCTCTAGGGTGCCATATGCCGGAGCTGGCATGCCACTCCTGGCAACTGGCAAACTAGGCTCTGAATTCTCCCTCGAGCCACCTTGACGCTGGTAGCAGGGCCATGATTCAATAAAGAGTATCGCATTTGATAAGTACTAATCAGAGGAGGTCTTTGGAAATGGCGAACGATCAGCTCTATCAACAGCAGCTTGACGAACTTCAACGCCGCGAAACGCTCGCGAACAAGAATCTCGCCGACGCTCTCGGACGCGCTAGCGAGGCGTATCACTCCGCGACGACTCGAATCGCCGAGGATCGCGAACAGCTTGAGACGCACAAGGACGAGCCTGTGGTCATGGTGAACGCCCAGACACGCCAGTGGTACCACTCCGCCGATGCGCCGTGCGGCCGCGTCACGGGATGGGGCCGCTACTCCGACAATTTCCTCAGGATGTTTATTAGCGTTGCCCGAACGAAGGGCTACAAGCCCTGCTCGGCGTGTGGGTATCGGGCCTTGCACGAGTTTGAGAAGATGCAAGAGCCGCCGGCGGGCGAGACGGCCTAGAGACAGGAGGTCGCAACGCGTTCGGACCCGGGGTCGTAGCGATGGACACTTACTTCCCCATCCCGGGCAGCGGACCAAACGCCACGATGGTGTGGCCCGCCGTTCTTCGTGAGCTTGATCGAGACTTCCGACTCGACGACCTTGCCGAGATCCCCAAACCCGAATTCGCGCCTCTGATAGGACTTGTCTGATCGGAGGACGGCGTTCAAAAGTTTGCTCTAACGTTCGGCTGAACTTCGAGCGAACGTGCCCCCTGTGCCACGCGTTTGCCGCGGACTCGCCTGCAGTGTCATGCACGGTGTCATGCAGCACCCCGCGGTCGACGGGCCCGCACCGCGTTTGCCCACGTAGACTGCCCTTTGGAGGCGAATGGGGGCTGGTGTCCCTCCCGGTCTTCAAAACCGGTGCGGCCCTTCACGGGGCCGGGTGGGTTCGATTCCTTCCGCCTCCGCTGAGCAGGGAAAACGTGCGTGGTTCCGTTTCGTTCGTTTGTGACCGCACGCGATCGTGGCACCATTTGGCACCACGTGGCACCCAACTAGAACGACGGAGAAGGTCAGAACCGGACGATGCGCTACCTAAGAGCCGCGCGTAAGAGGAGCTCTGAAAGCGCCTTGAGGAGGTTGGGGTGGCGTATCCCGGATTCCAAATCAGATACGGCAATGAGGCGGCGCAACTTGCTGACGAGGGGGCGGAGCGGCAGCTCGTGGGGGGGTCGCACGCAATCCGCGCTCTTCTGAACTTCCGCGAAGGGACCAAACCTCGCCGTGGCGCAGGATTGCGTGACGGCGAAGCATTCAACATGGTCGTCGGCTGGGACCCTAACTTGTTTCGCATCCTTTGGACAGCAGAGGGGCCGACCGCCCATTCGATTCAAAATCAGGAGGAGAAAAACGAATTCCTGCACGGGTCGAACATTCGATTCGAAATCGAGAGCCAAGAAGCCGAACTCACGGATTCGGTAACGTCTACTTGGAGTTCCGCGAGCCTGCGAAACGTGCGAGTGACGGACTGGACGCACTGGCCCTGCTGGAGGCCTACGGCCCGGCGCAGATCAGCGAAGACCTGTCGTCGGCGCCCTTGGAGAGACGTAGCTTCCTCGCAGATCGCCTTGAGAACGTGGGCTTCAGCGGCCTCGCGGCTCAATCCCGAGTGGCAGGTGGTGATCCTTACCCGGAAGGCGCGATCGCGGTGCCGGCGCTGTTTCTTCAACTTCGCACATCCTGATACGCCGAAAGTGCTCTCTCACGAAAATCGATTGTCTCAGTGAGCCTTGTCTCCTACCATTTGCTTTCGCGGTGGCTCCCTTCGGGGAACAAGGGTCTGTTTCGTTTCGCCTTCAGAGAGATGCGAAGTTCTCCCCCCGCGCGTGTCGGACATCGGTCCCGCGGGGTGACGACATATGACCAAGGAGCAATGGATGGCGGACGTGTACATCGGCCTCGACTGTGAGATGACGGGCACGCACCTAGACGTGCACGACATCTGCCAGATCGGCGTCTATCTGCCTGGGCGCGATCCCTTTGTGTCCGGATCGAACTTGATGCGCAGGCTTACGAGCTCGAGGTGTTCTCCAGCGAGGAACCGTTGGCCGAAGATGCAGGCGCCTGGACAGCCTCCTGCACTGACGGGGGGACGAGCCGCGGCCAGCCCGGCAGCACGGTGGCGAGTACCGCGGAGAGCCACGCGGCCGCGGCCGCCAGGGCGAACAGCGTCACGTAGTCACCGCCGCCCTCGCCAGTGACCGATGCAGCTACCAGGCTCGCCGCAGCGATGCCGCCGAGGTAACGGCCCGTCGAGAAGAGACCCGAGCCGACGCCGGCGTCACGCGGGTCGAGCGCCTCGAGTCCGGCGGCCTGCAGCGGGGGGTTCGACAGCCCGAGCCCAGCGCCGGCGCAGATGAGCGAGCCGACGAGCAGCGGGACGCTCACTCCGCGGCCGGCCACGGCGAGCGGCAACATCGCGCCGCCGAGGAGCACCAGCCCGGCCGTTGCCGTCGTGCGGCGGCCGAGGCGGTCGGACATCCGGCCGCCGACGGGCGAGAGGGCCACCATCGGCACCGACAGCGCGGCCAGCGTCACCCCGATCTCGCCGCTCGACCAGCCGCTTCGCTGGGAGAGGAGCACGGGCACGGCGAGCAGGGTGCCGTAGAGCGCAAGGTTGCTGAGGCCCGTGGCGGCGGTCGCGGCCGCGAAGGGCCTGACGCGGAGGAGGCGCGGCTGCAGCACCGGGTCGGGATGGGCAAGCGCGTAGCGCAGGAAAACGACGAGCGTGATTCCGACGGCGACGAGTCCCGCGGGCACAACCCAGGCGGGCACGTCACCCGGGTTCAGGAGCCACGCCCAACCGGCCAGCAGCCCGGCGAGGACGACAACACCGACGCCGTCGAGGCGCCCGCGCCGCTGGCCGCCAAGGCCGGCGGGAACCGTGTGCAGGGCAAGCAGCAGGGTTAACCCGACCCACGGCAGGTTGACGAGAAAGATCGCGCGCCAATCGCCGAGCTCGACGAGCGCGCCGCCGAGTGGGGGTCCAGCTGCGGCAGCGAGCGCGATTGCGGACCCGAGCGTGCCGAAGGCCGCGCCCCGACGCTCCTCCGGCAGCACCTCGCGCACGACGGCGAGCGCGTTCGGGAACGCCAGCGCCCCTGCCGCCGCCTGCTGCAGGCGGAAGGCGATAAGCACGGGGAGGCTCGGCGCGAGCGCCGCGCCGAGGGAGGCGGCGGCGAACCAAGCCAGCCCACCGAGAATCAGCGGCCGGCGGCCGAAACGGTCGCCAAGCTTGCCCGCGAGCGGCTGCAGCGACG
>JBKKBZ010000128.1:0-27224 GCA_046713235.1 Actinomycetota bacterium
GTACGGCGCAAAAGAACGCGACTTGATGCAAGCGCCCCCGCAGCCGGGGTTTCGTTCGGGCCTCGCTCATCTGTTGAGCCATTCTGCCGAGTTTACGATCTTGACACCGAGGAGAGCACCCCCGCGAAACAGAGACGGTATTTCCAGGCGCCCCGCCTCGCGCTACGCTCGGTCCGGGGAGGCGCATGATGGGTGATCGCGCGGGGGGTGTGCTTGGACTCAGGCCTCGGATGCGTGCCGCCGCGGGCGCGCTTTCAGCCGTCTTCCGGAACCCGGCTCTTCGACGGCTGCAACTCGCTTCTGCCGGCAACGTAACGGCCGAGTGGGCTTATACCGTGGCGGTCGGCGTCTACGCATACCAGTACGGCGGCGCTGCATGGGTCGGCGTCGTCGGGATCGTCCGCATGATTCCGGCCACGGCCTCGGCTGCGCTCGGTGCGGTGTTCACGGATCGATTTCCCCGTCACCGCGTCCTGCTGGTGGTCTTCCTTCTGCGTTCGCTCGTGCTCGTGGCCAGCGCCGGCGCGGTGATGCTCGACGCGCCGCTTGCCGTCTTCGCTCTCGCCGGGATCGTCAGCGTCATTGCGGCAGCGACGCGACCCGCGGAATGGGCGCTGCGGCCCCTGCTTGCCGGCTCGCCCGAGGAGCTTGCGGCAACCAACGTTGCGGCGAGTGTTGTCGAGGGCGCAAGCGTATTCGTGGGCCCGGGTCTTGCCGCGATCCTTCTTTCGCGCGCGGACGCCGGAGTCGTGTTCCTTCTTGCAGCGCACGTCTGCGTGACATCGGCGCATCTCGTTGCGCGCATCAAGGCTCCGGAAATCGCGTACGGAAAGGACGACCGCGCGTCCGGAGCCTTTCAAGAGGCGATCGCCGGCGTCCGCGCGCTCGCGACCCATCCCGATCCTCGGTTGATCGTCGGGCTCTTCGGCGCGCAAACGTTTGTTCGCGGGATGCTGAACGTCCTCATCGTGGTGGCGGCGATAGAAGTGCTCGGTATGGGCGAGCCCGGTGTCGGCTGGCTGAACGCGGCGTTCGGCGTCGGCAACCTCGTCGGCGGGCTCGCCGCGCTGGCGCTGGTCGGACGCCGAGCGCTCGCCTCGCCTTTCGGGATCGGACTCGCGCTGTGGGGTGCTCCGATTGCACTCGTCGCGTTGTGGCCTCACCCGGCGGCGGCCGTTTTTCTTCTCGCCGTTCCCGGATTAGGAAACGCAATTCAGGACGTGGCCGGCCTGACGATGCTGCAACGCATCACTCCGGACGATGTCCTCGGCCGGGTATTCGGGGCGCTTGAAGCGATGGTGTTCATCACCGTCGCGGCCGGCTCCATCGTCGCGCCGATCGCAATTGCCGGACTCGGCGCTCGCTGGACCCTCGTAGCAACCGGAGTTTTGCTGCCCGCACTGGTCGCGATGTTCGCGGCACGGTTGCGCGCGATCGACGTGCGCACCGTTCCGCCGGAAACCGAGATTGCGCTCTTGCGCGGGCTCCCACTGTTCGCTGCTCTGCCGGCCATCACGATCGAGCGTCTCGCGATGAACCTAGATCCGATCGACGCGCGTCCCGGACAGGTCGTCATTGAGGAAGGCGCTCCGGGGGACCGGTTCTATGTCATCGGGAGCGGAGTCGTCGAGATCAGTCACGGAAACCTTTGCGTAGCCCTTCGGGATGGAGATTACTTCGGCGAGATCGCGCTTCTGCAAGCGGTCCCTCGTACTGCATCTGTGGCGGCCGTTACAGATGCGCGTCTCTACGCGCTCGGTCGAGAGGACTTCATCAGCGCCGTCCGGGGAGACGCGCACAGTGCGAAAACCGCTCGCGAAGTGGCGAAGGCCCGGCTCGAAGAGCTGGCCCGCTCCTGAGCCGGGGGCTGGTTGCGGCGGCGAACCAAGAACCGGCGCCGTCACCGTTGCTGCCCCGATTCGCTATCGAGGCGTCAACACACAGAACTCGTTGCCATCGGGATCGGCCATGACCACCCAACTGACATCGCCCTGGCCGATGTCGATTCGAGTGGCGCCAAGTGAGACGAGACGGTCTACCTCCGCTCGCTGATCACCGTCCTTAGGCGGAGCGATGTCGATATGGAGTCGGTTCTTTGCGCGCTTCGGTGCTTCCGGTGGCCCCCCGAACGTGATGAACTGTCCGCCGTCCCGTGAACGAATCGCGGTCTCGCCGTCTTGGTCCCACACGAGCGGCCACCCGAGGACCTCGCTCCAGAAGTAACCGACGGCCGGGGACCCGTCGCAAGTCAGCGATCCGAGGAGGCCGCGGTCGTCGACGAATTTATTACCCGGCTCCAGGACGCAGAACTCGTTGCCTTCCGGGTCCGCCAGAACGAAGTGGTCGGAGTCCGGGCCTTGACCGATGTCAATGTGACGGGCGCTGAGCTCGACCAACCGCTCTACGGTCGCACGCTGATCCTCGATCGACCTACTTGTGAGATCGAAGTGCATCCAGTTCGCCGACTGCTTCTCGTTCGGCGCGGTCACGAACCCGAGCCGGCAAAGCGTCCCATCACCACCGGTGACGCTCGAATATCCCTGGTCTTCGCAACACACCCAGCCGAGCGCGGCGGCCCAGAAACGAGCGAGCGCTACGTGGTCGTTTGCGTCGAACTCGACTGACCACAGGCGGGACGCCATCAGGCCTCTGCGGCTAGGTTCGGGCGTCGCTCGGCGACGAGGACCATACCGGCGAAGATTAGCAGCGCACTAGGCATCCCTGGAGAAGTCGTTGCTGCTTGGGAGCAGAAGCCGATCTGACGAACTGATCATTGCGATTCGCTGGGCGTTTCGCGATCGAGCCGCGCCCGACAACCCACTCCTGAGCTTGGCCCGTGACCGCAACCGGGGACCTATGTGGTTCGCGCTTGGGCGTTCTCCACGTCACGGTGCTTCGAAGGGGAGTCCCAGAAGAGCGGCCCCGCGACCCGACCGATTCGTGTCATCTAGGGGTCTCAGACGAGTCAAACGTCGTTCGCTTACCTCGGCGCGAACAGCGCTCGGCAATAACGTCAGACGACGATGATCTCGACCTGCGGGCCGGGGGATTCAATGTATTGACGCGGGCCTTTCTAACTGGTTAGAATTCTGACCATCATGTCAGAGACCGTTCCATTCACGGAGGCGAAGGCCCACCTCTCCGAACTCGTGGACGATGTCGTTCGTGAGCGGGAGCGTGTGTACATCACTCGCAACGGTCGACCGGCCGCCGTGCTGATCAATCCCGACGAGCTCGAATCGCTCGATGAGACGATCGACATCCTTCAGGACAAGAAATTGCTGGAGTCTCTACGCCGCTCCCGGCGCGAGTCTGCTGCGGGAAAACGTCTTCGCCTGAAGGATCACGTGTAGGTGACATTCGAGGTCGAGATCACTCCAGAAGGCCTCCGACACCTCCGAAAGCTTCCCGAGAAAGTGAAGGCGGCCGTTCTCGAGACCATCTTCGGATCCATCGCCCAGAACCCCCGCCGAGCGGGTAAGTCGCTTCGGGGAGAATTCGAGGGCATCTACTCAGCCCGACGGGGAGACTTCCGCATCATCTACGAGATCGACGCTGACCGCAAGACAGTTATCGTTCACCGGACCGCTCATCGGGGAGACGTGTACCGTCCACGATGATCTGGCGAAGGTCCATCCGAACGGATGCCCAGGTCGAATAGTGACCCCGTTGGGTGGAGCCGGCAGACGTGCGCAGGGTCTGTCGCGATCTCGACATTAGGCTGAGTCGCGGAGATCAGCTGGTCCGGATGTCGACGGTTCGCATCCCTTCGGCTTTCGCAAGTGCGATCTGCCGATCGTCGCCCGAGACGAGGCTTGTGCATCCCAGTTCGAACGCAGCCGCGACATGGAGGATGTCGAGGGTGCGAGCGAGCGTCTTGGAGGCGTGGACCTCGGACAGGCTCTCTGCACGGCGGAACACGGCTCCCAGTTCCATGGCGGGACGCTCGAGGCGGCCTCCTTCCAGGTCCTCATCGACGTGTGCCAGGAGTCCGTGGAACTCATCCGCATTGATCTGCGCTCTCCCGCGCAGGAGGCGAAGCGCGTTCCTGACCTCGAGGTCGTGGAGGGGTGTCCACGGGATGGGGCGTTGCTTCCGCAGCTCGGCGCGCGCGCGGGGGGAATGCACTTCGTTCACGTAGGCGGCGACGAGGGCGCTCGAGTCGAAGTAGACTTTCACCGCTCGCCGCGGTCGTCCAACAGCTGCCGGCTGGGATGCGGCGTGATCCGCCTGCGTCCCAGAACGCCGCGTGCGCGCGCGGCGAGGTCGGGCCACGGCTCCGCCCGAGCCGGCTTCGCCGGGACGAGTCGCGCGACGGGGCGCCCACGGCGGGTGATCTCGACAGACTCGCCCCTCTCGACCCGGTCGAGGATGGCCTTGATCTCGCGTTGTAACCCTCGAACCGGCACTTTCTTCATGTCATGCATATTGCATGACATGAAGAAGATTGTCAAGGCACGGACGGGAGTGATGCGCGACTGAATAAGTCCCTTTGACCTGCCGGATTAGGTAGGGAATCTCGAATCTTAAAGTGTGCTACCATGTGCTACATGAGTAAAGCTGGTGAAAGCGTTGGGGTCCGTGAGTTGCGACAGAACCTGAGCGTCTACCTTCGCAAGGTCTTGAAGGGAGCGACCCTCGAAGTCACCGAGCACGGCCACCCCGTCGCCATGCTGGTACCGGTCCCCGCCGCAAGCGGGCCGGTCGGGCAACTCGTCGCCACCGGGCGCGCTCGGGCACCCGAAGGATCGTTGCTGGATCTACTCCCCCCCAAGGGCAGGCCAAACAAGCGGTTGACGCGCGCTCTGGAAGATGAGCGAGCCGAGCGTCTGTGACCGTTGAGCTTCTGTATCTAGATTCCTCAGCGATCGTCAAGCTGATCTCGCGCGAACCGGAGACGGCAGCGCTGACGGATCGATTGGCCGGACGACCTGATGTCGTATCGAGCGCGCTTGCACGGGCGGAAGTACTCCGCGCGATGGGTCGCGTGCGCGCCTCCCGGAGCGAGATGCGCCGGGCAGAAGCAGTGCTCGGCGCGATCGCCCTGCTTCGCATCGATGACATCGTCTTGGATCAAGCGATCGCCATCGGTCCGGTGACCCTTCGCTCTCTTGATGCCATCCACCTCGCCTCGGCGCTCATCCTCGGCGATGCGCTGACGGCGATCGTGACCTATGACGCACGGCTGGCGTCGGCCGCAGGCGTTTTTGGAGTCGATGTGCTGATGCCTTCAGGCCAGATCTCGTAACGGCTACCCCCTCGATGCGATGAGCGTCCGGGGACATAGTCCTCCTTTAGGACGATCCGGCAGGTTTGCGATCATCCGGCTGTCCAACATCCTCAGCAGGATTCGGCGGCATTGGCGCCGAACTCATTCATTGCGACGAGTAGGCGGGTGTTAGGGACACCCGCTCCGTACGAGGGAGATATCGATGTCGGTGCTGCGTCGGCTTAGGCTGGGGTTCGCTCTTGCCGCCGTTCTCGCATGCCTGTCCGTCCCCATGAGTGGGTCGGCATTTCACGGCAATACGGGGGCGCTCGCGGAATGCTCGTCGGTGACCGATGCCGCCGGCGTGGGGTCGTGCGCCGTAACCTTCGTGCTGAAGGTACCCGGCTTTGCATCGGTATGGGAGACGCACGCGCACTTCCACGCACCTCTGCCCGAGGTGGGAACGACCAAGTACGTGCGAATGGAATGGCGCGACCGACTGAATCGGCTCGTGTGGTCGTCGTCCTGTCAGGACATCGGCCTGTCTACCGACTGGTCGCCGCTGTTCGCCAACCTCGGGCCGACCGATGCGATCCAAGTTCATTGCACGACGAAATACCACCGCACCAGCTATGCCCGCGGCACGCAGACGCTGATCGTGTCGGCGACGTCTGAGGGCGACGCCACCCCCGGCGACGTTTTTCACGGCCGGTTGATCGTCAGCGCCAACGACCAGCCTTTCTAGCCACGGGCTCCGGAGAATCTGCCACGCGACCAGCGGTTTTCCCGTTCTTGACTCGGTCATAACTAGGACATAGTTTCCGATTCCAGTATCAACCTGCGCGGAGGTGATGCATGGGGCGGAGGTCCGGGAGGCTGCTCGCAGCGGCTTTCGTGGTCGGCAGTCTGATGGCGAGTGCGCCCAGCTCGGCCGGCGTGTGCGAGAAGGAAGAGGTGGTCTTTCAGGGGGCCTGGAACACTTCGAACCGCACCTTCATCACCGGCCACGGAACGCGCAACGAGATCGAGAACACTTACCGCAAGCTGAACGTGTCCACCTGCGGCTACGACCGCTTCCTGGCCTGGAGCACGTCCCACGTTCGCCTCGGGGGCATTCATGGTCATTGGGTGGAAGCCGGTTGGGAACAGGCGCGGGCCGTCTCGGGGCGACACTATCTTTATTGGTTTACGGAAGCGGGCCGCAATTACAACACGATCGTGTACCACGAAGGTCCGCCCCCGTGCACGCTGACGCCTGGCAGCGGCCGTTCAAAGTGGCTCGTCCAAAATGTGGCTGGGACCTACGACTGGAAGATGCAGCTCGACTGCGCCGATGGACGCGGGTGGTTCTTGCTCAAGACCTACAAGTCTCTCGGATACAACCGCGGATACTTGCTTGGAGAGACAGGACGCTTTGGCGGCTCTGGAACAAGCATGGCTACCTTCATGCCAGGCTTGCTGTACAAAAACAGCGGTGGCTCCTGGCCTTATTGGCCATACAACACATGCGGTGACGATATTGCCGAGGGCTGGAACGGAAGGTACCGAACGAACTCTTCCTTCGACGTGGTACCGGGATCTTTCAATTGTTAGACAAGGACTGGGGCATGAGCAGATTGCTTTTTCGCGTGGCACTTGGGGTAATCCCGTTGGTTCTTACAACCGTTGTTGTTTCCTCGCGCGAACGATATGACCAGAAGGCGCCTTTCGCGGGCGACCGCTCGGCGGTTCCGATTGAAATGGGCTTGCTTGTTGACTGGGATCAGCCTTTTGAGGAAGAGGGGCAAGCAATTACGGAGACGGCGGCTGCCGTGCTTGTCGACTTCAAATTGATCCCCCCACGAAGGTTGGGCGGCGCGAAAGGCTTGTACATTAACAATGCAGGTGACCTTGATCGCGCAAATCGCCAAATTGCGTGGGTATTTGATCACCCGATTTACGGCCCGTTTTTTGTGCGGCAGAGCAGAGCTGAGATAACTCAGGACCAACTCGAAGCGCTGCTTCAATATAATGATGCCCCCGGCGGTACCGCGCAATTTGGCGTGACGATCGTACGCGGAAGCCTAAGGTCGGTACTAGAAGAGGGGCCTGTTGCCAACAGCATTGAATGGCTGGAAGATGGCGTTCATGTCACGGTTGTGGGGCCAGCAGTGGGCTTCACTAGAGCGCATGCTGTTGAAGTTGCCAACGCGATCTAGCTACGTACTGAGGAGACCGGCAAGGTGGATGTTGATCCTTGCCCTGAGTAGTGCCCTGTTGGGATGTGGCGGGGGAGTCAGAGGGCGGGATATTCCCTGCCATGCTGGGGCGCCACCGCCCTGTGCGCAGACCAGCACTACCCCTAGTCCCACGGTTCCCATTGGGTAGGCGCGACTTCGTGTAACTTCCCGGGCGATGGCGTTCCCGCGGAAGCTCCTGACCGAGGATGAGGAGATCATCCTCGACCTTCGGCCTCACTGGAAGGCGCTCGTCGGGCCGGGATTCTGGACGGTAGCGCTCGGGGTCGGTGTGGGAATTCTGGTGAACAAGATCGATGAAGGTGCGCTCGAGTGGGCGCTGATCGGCTTCGGCGTGTTGGTTTGGTGGCTCGTCGCCGGCTTGGAGATCCTCCGCTGGAAGTTCACCGAATTCGTCCTCACGAATGAGCGGCTGATCGCGCGATCGGGGGTGATCGCGAAGCGCACCAAGGAGATTCCCCTTGAGCGCATCAACGACGTCACGACGAACCAGTCGATCCTGGACCGGATCCTGGGGTCGGGAGACATCACGCTGGAATCCGCCGGCGAGTTCGGGCAGACGACGTTCGACGACATCGCCCACCCCACCCAGGTCCAAAAGGAGATCTACCGCGCGGCGGAAGCTCGCAGGGGCCTCCGCCCAACGGGACCACGAGCGGTCGCCGACGAGCTGGCAAAGCTCGCCGAGCTCCGCGAGCGGGGCATCCTCACTCCGGAGGAGTTCGAAACGCAGAAACGCGACCTCCTCGAAAACTGACCTCTCGGGATGCCACAATGGTCCCCGGAGGTGATGAGATGGCCGCCGTACGGCTCACGCGATACAGCCACGGCGCGGGGTGAGCGTGCAAGATCGGTCCGAGTGACCTGGCGCAGGTTCTGCGCCGCCTGAACGCAACCGCTCGCCCGGTCGATCCGGCCTTGATCGTCGGATCGGCGACCGGCGACGACGCCGCCGTGTACCGCATCAACGAGCGAACCGCGCTCGTATACACGGTGGACTTCTTCACGCCCATCGTCGACGACGCCTACGACTGGGGACGGATCGCCGCGACGAATGCCTTTTCCGATGTCTATGCGATGGGCGGCCGTCCGCTGCTGTGCCTCAACATCGCCGGCTGGCCGGTCGACGACTTGCCCCTTGATCTCCTCGGTGACGTGCTCGAAGGGGGTGCGGACGCGGCCGCGAGCGCCGGCGCCGTCATTGCCGGCGGTCACGCGATCGACGACCGCGAGCCGAAGTACGGCATGGCCGTCGTGGGCATCGCCGAGCCGGACCACTTGATCACCAACGACCGTGCCCGGCCTGGAGACCGGCTCGTCCTGACGAAGCCGCTGGGTATCGGCGTGATCACCACCGGGATCAAGCGCGAGGTGGTGTCTTCGCAAACGGTGAAGCGTGTTGTCGACTTGATGACGACATCCAACGCCGCGGCGTCGGCTGCGGCGGTGGAGGCGGGGGTGTCGGCCGGGACCGATGTGACGGGCTTCGGCTTGCTCGGACACCTCCAGCGTGTGCTCGCGTCGTCGGGAGTCGCGGCGGTCGTTCGTGCCGGCGCCGTTCCCATCCTCGACGAGGCCGTGTCGCTGGCTCGGGACGACATCGTCCCCGGCGGGACCCGGCGAAACCAGAAGTATCTGAGCGACTGGGTGGCGTTCGAGGACGGCGTTGCCGATGAGCTTCGCATTCTGCTCGCGGATGCCCAGACCTCCGGTGGCCTTCTGCTTTCAGTGCCGGAGCAGGTGCTCCCGGCGTTGCTTCGGTCCCTGGATGATCGAGGAGTTCCGACTGCGGTGATCGGTGAGGTGGAGGCCGGGCAACCGGGTCAGATGCGCGTGCTATCCTGACCTGAAATCCTCGTTTTCGAGCGATCTCAGGAGGTCTGGTGGGGGTTTTTCGGCTGCCCGAGACGATGGCCGACGGGATGATCGAGCACGCCCGAGCGGAGTATCCTAAGGAGGCGTGCGGAGTGGTCGTCGGCCCCTCCCCGACACCGTCTCGTCTCTATCGCCTCACCAACGTCGATCCCGATCCCGTGATGCGGTACGCAGCCGATCCGAAAGAGCTCAAGCGAGTGACCGATGAGGTATACGAGAAGGACTGGGATATCGTCTGCATCTATCATTCGCACACGCATTCGCCGGCGTTTCCCTCGCCGACCGATGTCGAGCGCGCGTTCTACCCGGAAGCGGTATACGCGCTGGTTTCGCTGGCCGATCAATCGAATCCGGTACTGCGTGCTTTTCGTATCCTCGACGCCACTATCGAGGAACTGGATGTGGTCATGGAACAGGTGGCAAGCTAGAAGGAGAGCAGGTTGGCAATCGAGGTTCGCATACCTACCATCCTCCGCAAGCACACCGGCGGAGCGCGCTCGGTCGAGGCCGAGGGATCGACGGTGCGCGAGATTCTCGATCATCTCGAGGATGAGCATGCCGGATTGCGCACGGCGGTGGTCTCCGACAGCGGCGAGTTGCATCGCTTCATCAACGTGTATCTCAACGACGAGGACGTCCGTTTCCTCGGCTCGCTGGAGACACCGGTGTCCGACGGCGACACGCTGTCGATCCTCCCGGCGGTTGCCGGCGGATCGGCTCGCGACTGACAGTGCGCTCCGACGACATTCTCGCCGCCATCGGCGAGACGCCCCTTGTAGGCATTCCCGCGCTTTCTCCCTCACCTAGTGTGCGCCTTTACGCAAAGCTCGAGGGAACCAATCCCACAGGTTCGATGAAGGATCGCATCGCGCTGAAGATGATCCAGGTTGCCGAGGAGTCCGGAGCTTTGGCTGGCGGCAAGATCGTGCTGGAGCCGACGTCGGGGAACACGGGAATCGCTCTGGCCATGGTCTGCAAGCGCAAGGGCTACCGCCTCACGTGCGCGATGCCGGAGAATGTGTCGGTTGAGCGGCGGCAGGTCCTGGAGATGTTCGGCGCCGAGATGGTGTTCAGTCCGGGGGCCGAAGGGTCAAACGGAGCCATCGCCCTGGCGCAGAAGCTTGCCGAGGATCCGAAGTACCACATGCTCTATCAATATGGGAACCCGGCAAATCCCCAGGCTCACTACGATGGGACGGGGGCAGAGATCGTGCGCGACTGTCCGGAGATCGATGTGTTCGTTGCCGGGCTCGGAACCGCCGGAACGCTGATGGGCTGCGCGCGGCGAATCCGTGAACACAACGTGTCGGCGAAGATTGTGGCGGCCGAGCCGGAGTACGGTGAGCTTGTCTACGGCTTGCGAAATATCGACGAAGGATTCGTGCCGCCGATTCTCGACCGTGCGCTGCTGGATCGAAGGATAAAAGTTGGGACGCGGGCGGCGTTGGCTGCGACGCGCGAGTTGCTGGAGCGTGAGGGCATTTTCGCCGGCATCTCGTCGGGGGCTGCGCTGCACGTCGCACGGCGTGTGGCGGGCGAGATGGCTTCGGGAACCGTGGTGGTCTTGCTTCCGGATGGCGGCTGGAAGTACCTGTCGACCGGAGCATACAGCGGCGACTTCGAAGAGGCCGCGGCCCGTTTGGAGAATGTGATCTGGGCCTAGTCGTACATCGGATGCGACAAGGGTAGCCCGTTGTTCTGGGCCAGCGTCACCAGCCAGTAGGGGATGGTGGGCCGAACCCGCTTGTGCTCCCACGGCTGCCTCGGTCCCGGTGCCCACGGGATCGTGAAGACTTCTAGCGGACGCCGAAGTTGAATCGCGATTCGCACGAGTTCCGCGACTTTCACGGGGCGGTGGCCCGTTTCGATCCGCGAGAGCGAGGCTTGGCTCATTCCGATGGTTTTCGCGAGGTCGATCTGCCGCACCCCGGCTGCGCAACGTTCGGTGCGGATGCGAAGCCCCACCGTCAAGTGAATGTCGTCCTCGAAAGCCTTGACGCGTGCGCGCCGAATGATTTTGGTCGAGAAGCCGACTTGAGCCACACGCGGGGGACGCCACCAGCGCGGGGTGTGGGTCGTGATCATCTCACCCGGGCCGCTCGTGACAATCTCGTCCGGCCACATCGACATATGTGCCTCCTAGCTCTTTCGCTATGTGCATCCCGGATTCATTTTTGAAAAGTCGCTGTGAGGGGAGTGTACGGGTCCGGGGGCTGGGGGCCTCGAGCGGGCAGAGCGGGTGAAAAGTAGCTTTGGCTGCGGCGCAAGATTCCGCGGATATACTCCGCGCCTATGGACAATCGCTCGATCGGCGTGTTCGATTCGGGAGTCGGCGGACTCACCGTCGTCCGCTCCCTCATCGACCTAATGCCGAACGAGTCCATCCTGTACTTCGGCGATAGTGCGCGCGGACCGTACGGGCCGCGTGCGGTCGACGAGGTCCGCGACTTCTCCGGTCAGATCGCTTCGTTCCTCGCAGCCGAGGACGTCAAGATGATCGTCATCGCGTGCAATTCGGCATCCTCGGCAGGATTCGAGGCCGTGCGCGAGCATGCCCCGGCCATTCCCGTCCTCGAGGTCGTTCGCCCGGCGGTTCGCGCCGCCGTGAAGGCAACCCGCAACCGCCGCATCGGAGTCATTGGCACCGCCCTCACGGTGTCCTCGGATGCCTACCCGAAGGCCGTGCGGGTAACGAAGGAGAACATTCAGGTGGTCAGTCGGCCGTGCCCCCGCTTCGTGGAATTCGTTGAACGTGGCGAAACCTCGGGGGAGGAGATCGGCGAGGTTGCCCGCGAGTACTTGACCCCGCTCCAAGTCGCCGGCATCGACACTCTCATCCTGGGCTGTACGCATTACCCGTTGCTCACCGGGGTCATCCACCTCGTGATGGGCCAAGACGTTGTGCTCATCTCCAGCGCGGACGAGACGGCGCGCGATGCCTACGCCGCGCTCGCCGAAGCCGGTACGTTCCGCGAGAGCGATACGCCGCCGACACACCGATTCGTTTCCAGCGGCGATGCCCTGCTCTTCCAGGCACTCGGGGCGCGCTTCCTCGGGCCGGAGATCCGAGCCGTTGAAGTGCGAATCCTCGGCCGGAGCCGCCTCGGCCGGAGCCGCCTCGGCTGATGCGCCTCGACATCCTGGGATCCAACGGAACCTATCCGGCCGCGTCCGGAGCGTGCTCTGGGTACCTTCTCAGCCACGACGGCTTCAACATCTGGATGGATGCAGGGACCGGCACGATGGCGCGGCTCCTGGAGAAGATTCCGATCGAGGAGGTCCACACCTTGTTTCTGTCTCACATGCACGCCGATCATTTCGTGGACGTCTATCCGCTCTTCTACGGGCTATGGTTCCATCCCGACCGGCCAAAGCCGCCGCCCGTCCTTGCCCCGAGGGGATCCTTCGACTTCGTCGGGAGGATCATGTCGGAGGATGCGAAGGAGGGGCTCGGGCAGGCGCTCGACTGGAACGTGCTCGGGGCGGGCGACGCCGTCGAAGTCGGACCGTTCGCGATCCGCGTCTTCGACAGCTATCACTCGGCGGAGAACCTCACCATCCGTGTAGAGGCCGGCGGCAAGGTCTTCTGTTACTCCGGCGACACCGGACCAAATCCCGCACTTGCCAAGGCGGCCGAGGACGCGGACCTGTTTCTCTGTGAGGCCTCGTGGCAACGCGACACCGATGCCATCGACGACCCGATCCACCTCCGCGCGCATGAAGCCGGCAATGCCGCACGGGCCGCCGGAGCCAAGCGGCTGATGCTCACCCATATCTGGCCGAACCTGAATCTGGGCCGCACGCAGGTGGAGGCGGAAGAGACCTACGGCGACGCCGTCGAGATCGCGCTCATCGGCAACGGAACGGAGGTCTAGCGTGGCCGATCCCAGGCACGACGGCCGGCTCGCGGGAGATCTCCGGCCGGTGCGCATCGAACGTGGGTATCTCCCGTTTGCCGAAGGCTCGTGCCTGATCGAGATGGGACGCACCCGTGTGATTTGCGCGGCGTCCCACGACGACCGCGTCCCCCCGTGGCTCCGTGGCACCGGCCGGGGTTGGGTCACCGCCGAATACTCCATGCTTCCTCGGGCCACGCAGGAGCGCACTCAGCGCGAGATCCGCACAGGACGTCCGAGCGGCCGGACCCAAGAGATTCAGCGGCTCATCGGGAGATCGCTTCGATCGGTCACGGACCTGAAGGGGATGGGGGAGTCCGCGATCACGGTGGATTGCGACGTCCTGATCGCCGACGGCGGCACTCGGACCGCGTCGATCACCGGCGCGTGGGTTGCTCTGGCCGATGCATTGGCGAAACTCCGAGAGGCCGGCGCGATCAAGGGCGATGGCCTCGTCGACCACGTCGCCGCCGTCAGCGTCGGGATCGTAGAGGGCTTGCCGCTTCTCGATCTCGACTACGTCGAAGACGTGTCTGCAAGCGTCGACATGAACATCGTGATGACTGGGGCCGGAACGTTTGTCGAAGTTCAGGGAACCGCGGAAGGAGCACCGTTTCACCGCACAGATCTCGAGGCGCTGCTCGATCTCGGCGCCGCCGGCGTGCGCACGCTCATCGAAGCGCAACGCGCAGCCTTCGCGTGAGTGACGGCGTCCGGCTCCCGCTCGCCACCTCCAATCCCGGCAAGGTCCGGGAGATTGCGGCCATCCTCCGCGACTACGGGTTCGAGGTCGTTGCGGGAACCAAGTTCAAGGGATGGACGTCTCCGCCGGAGGATGCCGACACCTACCTGGAGAACGCGCTGGTCAAGGCGCGCTCGCTCGCAGCGCATTCGGGACTGGCCTCGCTGGCCGACGATTCGGGAATCGAGGCGGACGCGCTCGGCAGCCGGCCGGGTGTGCGCTCGGCCCGCTTCGCCGGCCCCGCTGCCACCGACCGCGAGAACCTCGACGAACTTCTTATCGCGCTCGGGGACGTGCCCGAGCAAAAACGTCGCGGGCGGTTCCGGTGCTTCGCCGTGTGCGTCGATCCCGACGGCCGACAGTGGTCCGCCGAGGGAATGGTGGAAGGCGTGATCGTGCGCGAGCCACGCGGGTCCGGCGGCTTTGGCTACGACCCGATTTTCGTTCCCGATGGCTTCGACCGCACGACGGCGGAGATGTCGCCGGAGGAAAAGCATGCGATCAGCCACCGCGGCAAGGCCTTCCGGGCGCTTGGAGAGCGCTTGCGCGGCGAGCTGAGGTGATGCGGTGCGAGAGGAGGGACTCGAACCCCCACGGGTTTCCCCACGGGATCCTAAATCCCGCGCGTCTGCCAGTTCCGCCACTCTCGCGCCATGGCGTCACGATAGCGCAGGCCTGCCGGCTTGAGTCCGCGTGCCCGGGCCGGGTAGGCTTTTTGTCGCTTCTCTCTGGGGAGGGCTTACATGAGGCGTAAGGATCAGTACCTGGAGCACCTCGCCGAGGTGCCGCTCTTCCGCGCCTGCAGCCGCAAGGACCTGCAGACCATTGGGCGGCACACCGAGGACATCAAGATCGACGAAGGAAAGGTGCTCATCAAGGAGGGCTCCGTCGGCGCACAGGAGTTCTTCGTGATCGTCGAAGGTACGGCCGACGTCACCCGCAAGGGCCGCAAGGTCGCCACGCTCGGCCCGGGACAGTACTTCGGCGAGCTTGCGCTGCTGGACCGCGCGCCGAGGAATGCGACCGTGACGGCGAAGTCGGCGATGGAGGTCGTCGTGCTGACCCAGCGCGACTTCATCAGCGTGCTCGGAGACGTCCCGGGCATCGCACAGAAGCTTCTTGCGGGAATGGCAACCCGGCTCCGGGAGTCCGACGCTCGCAGCATTCAGTAAAACGGTGAGGGTCGAGAGGGCGCCTTTCGGCGCCCTCTCGTTCTGCGTGGGCCGCCAGGGACTCGAACCCCGAACCTTGGGCTTAAGAGGCCCCTGCTCTAGCCAGTTGAGCTAGCGGCCCTCAACCGGCGCGCATTATAGATGTCTCTGTCTGGGTGGCGTAGGGGACTTGAACCCCCGGCCTTCGGGACCACAACCCGACGCTCTAACCAAGCTGAGCTAACGCCACCACGAAAGGCGCGCGCCCGGGAGGACTCGAACCCCCGACCCGCTGCTTAGAAGGCAGCCGCTCTATCCGCCTGAGCTACGGGCGCTCGAACACCGACGAAGCCACACGCCGGCGTCAGTTTAGCAGCGTCGCTTCCAAGCTTCGGAGGAAATGCCGGCTACCCGGCGCGGGCCATCGACACCCCGGCCGCCACCGACAGCACCAGCATGATCAGCAGCATCGGGAGCTCCCCGCCGCCGCCGACACCAGTCGTCGGCAAACCGGTGAGCGTGGGTGAGGGGCGTGGAGCCGTTGGGGACTTGGTCTCGAAGGGCGGCACCCCCGTGAACGTCATGGTGACGGCCGGCGAAGGCGTCTCCGACGGGCTCAACGTCTCGAGGGGGGTTTCAGAAAACGACGGGGTCGGCTGAGCCTGGGGTTCGAGTTCCCTGCCCGACCGAACGCCGACCAGGACCACCCCGGCCACCAGAATGCCGGCGATGGCCGCGACCAGGAGCCGTTGAAATCCCGACAGCGCAACTCCTCCTCGATCGAGGCAAGGAAATTACATCTGTGGGATTCTAACACGCAGACCAGTTGAATCCGGCAGGCATCGATCGAGCGGGCGACGGGAATCGAACCCACATGGCCAGCTTGGAAGGCTGGAGCTCTACCATTGAGCTACGCCCGCGACGGCCGCCATTGTAGCCTCCACCGATCATCCGAGGAGCGAAGGAGGGGCACGATGCTCAGTCCGAACGAGCGTCCACCGTTCAAGCGTGGCCGCGACTTCGTCGCGACGATGGCCTCTCTGGCGAGTGCCGGATTCGGAGTCATGGCGGCCCTCGGCTGGAACGAGGCCATCAAGGCTGCCGTCACCAAGATCTTCCCCGAGGGCACCGCAGGGAAGATCGCGTCGCTGTTCATTTACGCTGCCGTGGTCACCGCGGTCGCCGTGATCGTGGTCAACTCACTCGCGAAGCTCAGCGAGCGTCTCGGCGGGGAGAAGCGGTTGTGACCGGACTACACTTCCTCCTTCGCCGGACAAGCGCCGGTGACGGGGAGTAGCTCAGCTTGGTCTAGAGCGCGGCGTTTGGGACGCCGAGGCCGGAGGTTCGAATCCTCTCTCCCCGACTCCGGGAGCCCCCTGGGCGCCCGGCTATAATCCGCCTTTCCCATGAAGACCACTCTCGCCCGCGAGGGCTCCACGACGATCCGCCTCTCCGTCGAGGCCACGGCCGAGGAGATTGCCCCCGCGACCGACGTCGCCTTCCGGAAGCTGGCCCGCGAGGTCAACGTGCCGGGCTTCCGTAAGGGCAAGGCCCCCCGTCAGGTGCTGGCGGCGCGCCTCGGCAAGGAGGCCGTCCGCGAGGCGGCCCTGCAAGAGGCGATCCCGATGCTTTATGCGCAGGCGGTGGTGGAAGAGCACCTAGAGCCGGTCGCACCGCCGAAGATCGAAGTGACCTCGGCGGATGGGGACGAGGGCGTCTCCTTCGAGGCCCTGCTCGAAGTACGTCCGGAGATCCGGCTTCCCGACTACGCCGGCGTGGTGGTGAGCAAGCCTTCCTCAGCCGCGACCGGCGAGGAGATCGACGAACAACTGAAGAGAATGCAGGATCGGTTTGCAACGCTGGAAACGGTGAGCCGGCCCGCGACCGGCGGCAGCTATGTGCTGATGAATCTCACCTCGACGATTCACGGGGAGGCGATCGAGGCCGCTACCGGGACCGACCTTCTCATCGAGGTCGGCTCGGGCGCATTCGTCCCGCAACTCGACGAGAAACTCGAGGGCGCCAAGGCCGGCGACGTGCTCAAGTTCAACGCCGTTCTTCCAGAAGGCATCGGCGAGCACGGCGGCCGGGAGGTTTCGTGCCAGGTTCTCGTCAAAGAAGTGCGGGCAAAGATTCTCCCCACGATCGACGACGAGTTCGCTAAGACCGCGAGTGAGTACGACACCCTCGACGAGCTGCGCGAGGACTTGCGCAAAAGGCTCGCACAGATCAAGGCTGCGACCGCCGACGCCGAAGTACGGTCACGTGTGCTCGAGACACTCGTCGACACCACCGATTTCGACGTTCCGGAGTCACTCGTCGAGGAGGAGTTCGCGTTTAGGCTCCAGCGTTTCTCCGACCGCTTGCGCACCTCGGGGATCGGCGTGGATGACTACCTTTCGGGTACGGAACAATCGGAAGATCAAGTCGAGGGCGATCTGAGAAAGCAGGCCGAACGCAACATCCGGGCTCAGTTGTTGCTGGACGAGATCGGAAAAGCGGAGAAGCTCGAGGCCGGCGAAGATGAATTGAACGACGAGATCAGACGGCACGCGGAGGCTTTGCGCGGGGATCCGGAAGAGATTCGGGAACGGCTTGTCTCAAGAGGCCGTCTAGGGGCCCTTCGCGGTGATATCATCCGGCGCAAGGCCCTTGACTTGATCGTCGACCGCGCCGACATCAGGTACGAGGATTCACGCGAGATCGAAACGGCCGGCGCGAGGGACGAAGCCGAGGGACCGGCGGACAAGGAGCAGCGATGAAGAACTACATGGTCCCGATCGTCGTCGAGCAAACACAGCGCGGCGAGCGGTCGTTCGACATCTACTCGAGACTTCTCAAGGAGCGCATCGTGTTCCTGGGGACCGAGGTGGACGACGCCGTCGCGAACCTGGTGATGGCGCAGATGCTCCACCTTGAATCCGATGACCCGGACAAAGACATCCACCTGTACATCAACTCTCCTGGGGGTTCGATAACCGCCCTGTTCGCGATCTACGACACCATGCAGTACATCAAGCCCGACGTGTCAACGATCTGCATGGGGCAAGCGGCGAGCGCAGCGGCCGTACTTTTGTCCGCGGGCACCAAGGGAAAGAGGTATGCGCTGCCACACGCGAGAATCCTCATCCACCAGCCACACGGCGGCGCGCAAGGGCAGGCGGTGGACATCGAGATTCAGGCTAGGGAGATTCTGCGGTACCGGCGGCTGCTCGACGAAATCCTCGCCCAGACGTCGGGCCAAACACTCGAGAAGGTGCAGAAAGATACAGATAGAGACTTCATCATGACTGCCGACGAGGCAAAAACGTATGGTATCATCGATGAAGTTATAGCCAGCCGCAAGGTGCAACCAAAGGTGAAAGAAAAGATCGAAGCGGCGCAACCGGTCGGCGCGGCATAGAGCGGGAGTCGGGTGATGGCTAAGTTCGGCGAAGGGGGAGACCTACTGAAGTGCTCCTTCTGCGGCAAGTCCCAGAAACAGGTGAAGAAGCTCATCGCCGGCCCGGGCGTATACATCTGTGACGAATGCATCGATCTTTGCAACGAAATCATCGAAGAGGAGCTTTCCGAAGCAACGGAACTGAAGCTCGATGAGCTTCCAAAACCCAAGGAGATTTACGAGTTCCTCAACGATTACGTCATCGGTCAGGAGCAGGCCAAGAAGATCCTTTCCGTCGCGGTCTACAACCACTACAAGCGCATTCAAGTTGGCGCTCACCGCGACAACGACGTTGAGCTTCAGAAGTCCAACATTCTCCTTCTCGGCCCGACCGGCTGCGGAAAGACGCTCCTTGCGCAGACGCTCGCCAAGATGCTCAACGTTCCGTTTGCCATTGCGGACGCCACCGCGCTGACCGAGGCCGGGTATGTCGGTGAAGACGTTGAGAACATCCTGCTCAAGTTGATCCAGTCCGCCGACTACGACGTCAAGAAGGCCGAAACCGGCATTATCTACATCGACGAGGTGGACAAGATCGCTCGCAAGAGCGAAAACCCATCCATCACCCGCGACGTCTCCGGCGAGGGCGTACAGCAGGCCTTGCTAAAGATCCTCGAGGGCACCACCGCGTCGGTTCCCCCTCAAGGGGGGCGCAAGCATCCGCACCAGGAGTTCATCCAGATCGACACGACGAACATCCTGTTCATAGTCGGAGGCGCATTCGCGGGACTGGAGAAGCTCGTCGAAAGCCGGATCGGGAAGAAGGGCATCGGATTCGGCGCCGACATTCGCAAGGCCGATGAGAAGGACCTCGGAGAGATATTCTCCCACGTCATGCCGGAGGATCTGCTCAGGTTCGGTCTGATCCCCGAGTTCGTCGGCCGGTTGCCGGTCGTGTCCTACGTGCACAACCTGACGCGCGACGCGCTCGTGGAGATCCTCAGCGAGCCGAAGAACGCGCTCGTCAAGCAGTACCGCAAGTTCTTCGAGTTCGACGGGGTAACACTCGAGTTCGAGTCCGAGGCGTTGCAGGCGATCGCCGACGAGGCGATGAAGCGCGGAACCGGCGCGCGCGGTCTGCGGGCGATCATGGAGGAAGTCCTGCTCGGCACGATGTACGAGCTTCCGTCACGCAAGGACGTGGCCTCGTGCATGATCACGCTTGACGCAGTGGTGTCCCGGGCGGCCCCGACGCTCGTCCCGCGCCCGGAAGAGGCACCGCCGGCGAAGATCCGCCGCGAACGCTCCGCCTAGATCCAGAACCCACCGGCCTCAGTACGTCGCTTCGTCTACGACGATGTGAGCAATGGCGACTTGACCGGCCTTGACTTCCACCGGGTGGCAGATGTCGGCCTCGAAGTAATCGCAGTGCAATCTCCCGTCTCGCTCCACCAGGATGGAGTACACGCCGGGAGCGGCCGCGATCCCAAACGAGCCGTCGGCATTCGAGGTGCCGCTCTCGACGGGCCGGGCCCTTCCCCTGTAGGACTCGTTTGCGAAGTCGGAAGCCGGCAGGGGCGGCCGGTAGAGAAACACCTTCGTCGGAAATGGTTAAGTGCGGCAGGCGTTCGCGCCGCCCGGCCGGGCTCCAGGCATGCAATTGCCCTGGCGGAGCTTGACGGTCCCCTCGACGCCTTCCCCCAGGGTCGCGGTCCCGACCGGGGACGGCGTCGCCGTAGATCCGGTTCCCGGCGAGGAGGTGGCTGTGACGGTGCCTCGTGTGGATGCGCCGGCCGTGCCGGTGGGCGAGGGGGCACCCCGCCGGGTGCGACCGGACGAGCAGCCTCCCAACGCAAGCGCCACCGTCACCAAGAGGGCCAGGGCGGTCGAATGCCGACGGTTGGAAACGTGCATGACTCTCGACGTTACACGCCGGACGCGCCCGCCGCCTCAGCGGCGCTTTTCGCTTGACGAGCGACTCTGAGCGAGTATGGTCGGCGCTTTCGGTTCTTCGGGAGTCGTGATGGATCGCACAGATGTCGCCAAGATCTACGAGCCGGCCTCGGTCGAGGTCAGACTCTACGAGGCATGGGAGCGAGCGGGTGCGTTCTCACCTTCCGGTGACGGTGAGCCGTATTGCATCGTCCTGCCCCCGCCCAACGTGACCGGCGCCCTGCACATCGGACATGCGCTGGATCACACCATCCAGGACGCGATCATTCGCCGGCGCCGTATGCAGGGCCACCGCGCGCTCTGGCTACCGGGGACCGATCACGCGGGCATCGCGACGCAAAACGTGGTGGAGCGAGAGCTGGCAAAGGAGGGACGGTCCCGTCACGACCTCGGCCGTGAGGACTTCGTCGAGCGGGTCTGGGAATGGAAGGCGCAGTCCGGCGGCACGATCACGAAACAGATGCGCCGGCTCGGCGACTCCGTGGACTGGTCGCGCGAAAGATTCACGATGGACGAGGGACTCTCGCGCGCCGTGCGAGAGGTGTTCGTGCGCCTCTACGAGGAAAAGCTCATCTACCGGGGCAACCGGATCATCAACTGGTGCCCACGCTGCATGACGGCGCTCTCGGACATAGAGGTGGAGCACCACGACGTAGACGGCGAACTCGTGCAACTGCGCTACCCCCTGGCCGACGGCACCGGCAGCGTGACGATCGCGACGACACGGGTGGAGACGATGCTGGCCGACACCGGTGTCGCCGTTCATCCCGAGGACGAGCGCTACCGGTCACTGATAGGCAAGACGGCGACGCTGCCCCTGGTGGGACGGGAGCTGCCCATCGTGGCCGACGAGGCGATCGACCGCGAGTTCGGCACCGGTGCGCTCAAGGTGACGCCGGGTCACGACCCGCTCGACTTCGAGATCGGACAGAGGCACGGTCTCCCGGCCGTGTCTGTGATCGGGCTCGACGGCCGGATGACCCCCGAAGCCGGCCGCTTTGCCGGCATGGATCGGTTCGAGGCGCGCAAGGCAGTCCTGGAAGCGTTGCGCGCGGAGGGTGCAGTTGGGGACGAGCAGCGGCCCTACCCACACGCGGTCGGCCATTGCCAGCGCTGCCACACCGAGGTGGAGCCGCTCCTGTCCGAGCAGTGGTTCGTGCAGGTGGAACCGCTCGCGCGGCCGGCCATCGAGGCGGTGCGCGACGGGCGCACGCGCATCCTGCCCAAGCGCTACGAGCGCAACTACTTCGACTGGATGGAGAACCTGCGGGATTGGTGCATCTCTCGCCAGCTCTGGTGGGGCCACCGCATCCCGGTGTGGACTTGCACGAACGGTCACGAGGCTGCCTATCGCGAAGACCCCGATGCGTGCAGGGAGTGCGGAAGCGCCGAGTTGCAGCAGGATCCCGACGTGCTCGACACTTGGTTCTCCTCGGCATTGTGGCCCTTCTCGACGCTCGGATGGCCCGAGGACACCGACGATCTCCGGGCCTGGTACCCGACGAGCGTGCTCGTCACCGGCTACGACATCATCACGTTTTGGGTGTCGCGCATGATGATGATGGGTTTGCATTTCATGGGCGACGTGCCCTTCCGCGACATCCACATCCACGGCATGGTGCGCGACTTTCGAGGCAAGAAGATGTCGAAGTCCTTCGGCAACGTCATCGATCCCCTGGACATGATCGATCGCTACGGGGCCGACGCGTTGCGGATGACGCTCGTGCGGTCGGCGACGCTCGGCGGCGACGTGCCCATCGCCGAGCAATGGATCGAAGGCGACCGCAACTTCGCGAACAAGCTGTGGAACGCGTCGAGGTTCGCGCTGATGAACCTGCCGGAGGGTCCGGTCGAGCTGTCGCCTGCGGATGGGTGGAGCCTTGCCGACCGGTGGATTCTTTCGCGGCTGGCCTCGGTCACGAGCGCGGTGGACGCGGCGATGGAGGCGTACGACTTCGCACAGGCGGCGCAGACCCTGCGGCAATTCGTCTGGTCGGAGTTCTGCGATTGGTACATCGAATGGGCCAAGGGTCCGTTGATCTCAAACGACGAGGCTCGCAAGCAGGCGACGCGCGGGGTTCTGTCGTTCGTGCTCGACGCCGTTTACGAGTTGCTGCATCCGCTGATGCCGTTCATTACCGACGAGCTTCACCGGGCGCTTACGGGTGAAGGCTGCATCGATGCGCCCTGGCCGGCAAGCGAGGCTGCGCACGCCGATGCCCGTGCGGAAGCCGACTTCGGCTTCATCCAGGACGTGGTGGGTTCTCTGCGGCGGTTCAAGGCCGACCACGGGATCGCGCCGTCGGTTCGTCCGGCGGCGACGATTGCCGTGGCCGCCGATGATCGGCGCGCGCTGTTGCAATCCGAGGACGAGCGGATTCGCGCGCTCGCCCGTTGGGGGGAGATCGCCCTTGCATCAGAGGCACCGGACGGCTCGGGCGAGGCTCGGCTCATCGCCGGACCCGCGGTGATCCACGTGCCGATCGCCGGCCTCTTCGACCTCGAGGCGGAGCGCGCCCGGCTGAGCAAGGAGCGGGACCGGCTCGACGCCGACGCGGAGCGCATCCGCGCAAAGCTGTCTAATGCCGAGTTCGTGGCCAAGGCTCCGGAGGACGTCGTTGGGCAGCAGCGAGACCGACTCGCCGAACACGAAGCGGCGATGGATCGCCTCGGGGAAGCCCTCTCCGAACTGGGATAGCGGCGCCCTGATGGCATGGCGCCATAGGTGGTACCATACATCCGTGAAGAAGACGACCCTCTATCTAACGGAAGAGTCGGCCGCCGGGCTTCGGCGGCTCTCGGCCGAGTCGGGGCGTCCACAGGCCGAGCTGGTTCGAGACGCCGTCGAGGCTTACCTCGCCGAACGAAGCCGGCCGCGGAAGTTCTCGGTTGCGGGGGCAGGCAAAAGCGGGCGGTTCCAGCACGAGCACGAGGAGGACGCGCTACGCCGGGGCCTTGAGCGGGATCGTGGATGGCGCTGATCATCGACACCGGGCCTCTGGTTGCGCTCGCCGATGCGGCCGACGGCCGCCACCGGAGCGTCCGCACGTTCCTCGAAGGCACAGATGAGGCGCTGTTCCTTTCGCCCTTCGTCCTCGCCGAGGTCGATCATTTCGTGACGAGAGATCTCGGCGTCGGTGCAGAGATCAAACTCCTCGATGACGTCTCTCGGGGTGTTCTGACCCTCGAGCCGATCGATCCGTCGGACGTCGCTCGCTGTTCGGAGGTCGTACACCGCTACCGCGATCTCGACGTGGGGCTCGCGGACGCTTCGATCGTCGTTCTCGCGGAGCGTCACCGCACCGACCGAGTCCTCACCTTCGACGAGCGGCACTTTCGGGCGATGAGGACACTGTCGGGGCTGCCTTTCGTCATCCTGCCGGAGGACCCAAAGACGCGGCGTCACGGCCGGCGATGAACTTTCGGGACGCCGTGGCCGCGCTAGACGCGCGAATCATCGAGCGGATGGTGCCCGATCTCGATCGCATGCGGGCGGTGTCGGACCTTCTCAATCATCCGGAGCGCTCCTATCCGGCGATTCACATCACCGGAACCAACGGAAAGACGACCGCGGCTCGCGTTGCAACGGAGATCCTGCGCGCTGCCGGTCTATCCGTTGGGACGTTCACCTCGCCGCACCTGCATTCGCCCGTGGAGCGCATCGCCTATGACGGCTCGCCGGTCTCCGAGGAGGATTTTGCACGAGCCTACGCCGAGCTTGAGCCGTACCTGAAGATTGTGGACGCGAAGGGGGAGCGCGTTACCTGGTTCGAGACACTGACGCTCATGGCCGAGTCGCTGTTCGCCGATTGGGCCGTAAACGCCGCCGTCGTCGAGGTCGGCATGGGAGGCGGGTGGGACGCGACCAACCTGATCAGCGGTCGGGTCGCCCTGATCACGGAGATCGCGCTGGATCACCCGGAGCTGGGGTCCACCCCGGAGGAGATCGCGCGGGAGAAAGTGCAGATCATCAAGCCCGAAGCGATCGCTGTGGTCGCCCATCAGCGGCCGGGCGTCGTGGAGATCGTCCGCGCCCGATGCGCCGAGGTCGGCGCCGAGTTGCGATTGGAGGGCGAGGCCTGGTCCCTCGAAGAGCCACTCCTCGCCGTCGGTGGCCAGTCGCTGCGCCTTCGAATCGGAGATCGTATCTACGACGATCTCTTCCTTCCGCTCCACGGAGAGCGCCTTGCAGCCGATGCCGCGGCCGCGCTGGCTGCCGTCGCGGCATTTCTGGGCGACCGGGACCTCGACGATGGCCTCGTCTCCGAGGGCTTCTCCGGAGTGCGTTCGCCGGGCCGGCTGGAGGTGATTCGCCGGCGTCCCCTCGTGGTCGTGGATGGTGCGCACAATCCCGCGTCGGCCGAGAGCCTGGCCACCGCGATGCGGCGATCCTTCAAGTGGGGCCGGCTCGTGCTGGTGGTCTCTGTCCTTGCCGACAAGGATGCCGCCGGAATCATCGGGCCGCTCGCAAGGATCGCGAATCACGTCGTGCTGACGCAGAATCGTTCGCCGCGCGCGGCTCCGGCCGGCGTGCTGGCCCGTTTCGTCGAAAGCCAACACGTTTCTTTCGAGACCGCGGTATCTGTCGAAGGAGCTGTTGCGCGCGCGCTGGAGCATTCCGGGGAGCAGGACTGCGTTCTCGTCGCCGGCTCTTTGTACACTGTCGCCGAGGCGCGCACTGTGCTGCTCGGTCTTCCAACGTGAAAGGATCTCGATTCCCATGACGGAGAGAACGCTCGTTTTGGTCAAGCCCGACGGTGTGCGGCGCAAGCTGGTCGGCGAGGTGGTTGCCAGGCTCGAAGCCAAGACCTTGGACATCGTCGCCATGCGCATGCTCACCGTCGACGAGCCGCTTGCACACGAGCACTACGGCGAGCACAGCGACAAGCCGTTTTTCCGCGATCTCGTCGCGTTCATTACCTCCGGGCCGATTGTCGCCATGGCGGTCGGGGGGGAAGATGCGATATCTGTAGTGCGTACGCTCATGGGTGTGACGGATCCAAAGAAGGCGGCGCCGGGAACTCTTCGCGGCGACTACGGTCTCATCATCACGGAGAACATCGTGCACGGATCCGACTCGCCGGCATCTGCCGAGCGCGAGCTAAAACTCTTCTTCCCAGACCTCGCGTGAGGGCGGCGGGGGCGAATGCCCCCGTGCGCGTCGGTGAGCGATCTCCAGGCGACCGGCCTCGCGAACGGCTCCTCGCGCAAGGTCCTGAAGCGTTGTCCGACGCCGAGCTTCTCGCGCTGCTATTGCGTACCGGCACCGCGGGCAACGGCGTGCTCGAACTGGCGGCTCGAGTGTTGATGGAAGTCGGGGGATCCGCGGGTTTGGCGCGCAGCGGCGTGCAGCGCCTAGTTGGTGTCTACGGCGTGGGGCAGGCGAAGGCGGCTGTGATCGTGGCCGCGCTGGAGCTTGGCCGGAGATGCGCGCGGGCGATGGCTGCGAGCCGGCCGCAGGTCATGACCCCGGCCGATGCCGCCCTCCTGCTGTCGCCCCGTCTTGCCCATTTGGACCGGGAGCAATCGGTGGTGCTGGTGCTCGACCGCAAACACCGCCTGCTGCGGGAATGCGTCGTGGGAATCGGCGGTGTGGCGCACGCCCCGATGGAGCCCCGCGAGGTGCTGGCAGTCGCGCTGCGGGAGCCGGCGGCCGCGGCAATCCTGGTCGCCCACAATCACCCATCGGGAGACCCCGACCCGAGCCCGGAGGACCGGATGGTGACCCGGCGCCTGTCGGAGGCATCGGGCCTGGTCGGCCTGGAGTTTCTTGACCACCTCGTGATAGGCGCCGCGGGCTGGGTGAGCCTGCGGGATGCTCGATAGCCGCATCGAGGGATTGAGCTTTACATCTGATGCAGCCACATATAGCATCATGCATCATGCCGAGGACCACGATCGATCTGGACCCCTCCGTCCTTCGGCAGGCGAAGCGGCTCGCTCGATCGGCGGGAAAGACGCTCTCCCAGGTGGTCTCCGAGCTGCTGGCCGTCGCCCTGGGGGATCGCCGGGAGCAGGACCCGCCGCAGTCGTTGTCGTGGACGTCGAAGCCGATGCGCGCGCGCCTCGATCTCGGCGACAAGGACGCGCTGTACGCGGCACTCGAGCACGAATGAGCTCGACAGTAGACGCCAACATCCTGCTGTACGCGTCCGACGCGTCGAGTCCATACAGCGCTTCGGCCGAGGCGTTTCTTCGCGCGTGGGCCGCCGGGCCGGATCTCGTCTATCTGTTCTGGCCGACGGTCATGGCCTATCTCCGGATCGCCACGCATCCGGTGATTTTCGAGAATCCCCTCGATCCGGCTGAAGCCGCGGGCAACGTTCGCGCTCTGCTGGACCTCCCGCATGCTCGCACGGGGAGTGAGACGGAGCGCTTCTGGGAGATGTGGACCACCACGACGCAGGGATTCACCGTGCGAGGCAACCTCGTTCCGGACGCGCACCTGGTCGCGCTGATGCGCGAGCACGGCGTGAATACGATCTGGAGTCGCGACCGGGACCTGCTCAAGTTCGACGGCATCCGGGTTGCGGATCCGTTCGATCAGGCACGATGAAGCCCGGCGGGGGCCGCTACCAGCGGCCGATCGCCCCGGGGTCGCGGCCACCGTGGCCGGCGTCCAGGCACACCAGGATCGGCGGCGTGCGCACGGACAGCGTGACGGACTTCGACTCGAGCGTCACGGTCGGAGTGGTGATGGTTCGGCGAACCGCGTAGCCATAGGTCTGGCCGGGAGCGGCCCAGCGGTCTTCGAAGCTCGACGCGGCCGGTCCCAGCTG
>JBKKBZ010000129.1:0-32173 GCA_046713235.1 Actinomycetota bacterium
CCCACTGGGCCTTCCCGTCTTGGGGCTTGTCAACCTTGTCGGAGGTTACCTCGTGGCCGCTCTGGTGAACGGCTGGGCCCCCTTCAAAGGGTCGCCCGAAACGGCAATGTAAACCGCGGAAGTCTGAAAGCTGGAATGCCCAAGGTAGCGCTGCAAAAGGAGAACGTCTTTGGTGGCCTTGTACAGAGTGGTAGCCGCCGTATGTCGAAGAATATGCGGCCCGTTAGAACCCCTCTTCCCTCCCTCCTCAAACATTCCGGCACGGCGCAGGGTTTGGTAACCCATCCGACGTAATCTTTGAGGGCCTACCGGCCCATACGGCGCCTGACTCGACGTGAAGACGTACTTCGGCCCGGCGGTAGGCCGGTAAAGGTCAAGGGCTTCCGCTAGCTGGGGAGAGACGGGAATTCTTCTTTGCTTTCCGCCTTTGCCGATGACGTTTAAGTGTTCCCCTACGTCGGCCCATTGCAACCCCGCCATTTCATGCACCCGGAGGCCCGCCATTAAGCCGAGTAGAGCAAAGGAGAGGTAGCGCGGGCCGAGTTCTCTCGCCGCTGATATGTACCTGTCACGCTCCGGGTCGGAATAGGGCCGGGGCAGTCTGCGAGGTCTAGCTAGCCGGGGAATTCCCACCGTCGGGTCGGCAATACCTTTCCAGGTATACCAGTGCCGCAAGCCGCCAACGGTCCCGTTATGGCAGTCCTGTTTAACCGCCGGCCAGCAGTCCCGGAGAAGCTCTGTAGTGGCCGTAGACAGGTCAGAACCGACTGCCTGGAGCCTTCCCTCCATGAAGCGAACCCGGCCCACGTACGTCTCAATTGTCGAGGGTGATAGTCCCCGCAGTCTGAGGTAGTTCTTGAACGCCTGACCCTCGTCCCTCTCCTTCTGGGCGTCTGCTACCCGCTTCTCTCTCTCCTTGAAACGTCTGGTCCTTTCCGTGCTCTTCTTCACCGCGTTCCCTCCTCCGCCCGAATTTCGGGCTCGGAGTGCAAACGCCTGTCCTGGTCAAGCCCAGAGGACCGAAAAGCGTCAGGTCATGATCCTGGGCTTGCGAACACCGGCTCCTAGGGCCAGCACCCCCAAGCCTCCAAGATGCGCGGGATCGGAGAGCACCGTCGCCTCGCTACGGGCCGAGAATAGACGAAGAGCCTCACGCGTCTCTCCCCCGGCCTCGGCGGCGGCTTGGGCGCGGCGCAGCCGGTCGAGCCAGCCGTGGAAGCCGAGCGCCCGCAGGGCATCGCGCTGGAGAACCGGCCCCCACACCTCGAAGCCGCACCGCGCCGCCTCCCTCGCGACGGCACCGAAGTCCACGTCGACGGTCAGGTCCCGGCCGCCGGGATCTCCGAGCACATCGCCGAGCTGCCGCTGTCCGGCGTACGCGCGCGGCGGCCGCCCTGCCTCGGACCCCGCGAAGCCGTAGTCGATGAGGACGGCGTGGCCCGCGGCCACGAGCACTCGCAGCTCCCGAACGAAGTCGAGCCACGCCGGCGAGACCGGGCGATACTCCCCCGGCTGCAGCGGCCGGTCCAGGGCGGCAAGCGCCTCCGGCGTCGGGGTGGCCTCAACCTCGACAAGGTCTTCGCCCGTGGCCCCCACCAGGATCTCCACCATCTCTCCGTCCCGCTCACGCATGACGTGGAACGGCATGTTGTCGAGCACCTCGTTCGCGATGACAATGCCGGCGAGACCGCTCCCCACCTCCCCCATTCGTTCGACCGCCCTCAGACCCGAGTCCACCAGGGCGCGTCGTGCGCCGGCACTGCGTTCCACCGCGACGTACCGCACTCGTGCGCGGATCTCACCCGCAGCCGCGGAGAGCAGGCGGCGGGCGAGCGTGCCGTCGCCGGCTCCGATCTCGACCAACCAAAAGGGATCCGGCCCTCCGAGTGCCTCCCAGGTGTCGGCGACTTGCACGGCCAGCAAATCCGCGAAGGCAGGAGACACGTGAGGGCTTGTCACGAAATGGCCTGCCCGGCCGATCGGCGGGTGGCTGTAGAACCCTCCGTCGGGGTCGTATAGGGCCACCTCGACGAAGCCGGCGAACGTGATCGGCCCGTGACGCCGGATGCGCTCCAGCAGACGGACCCGAATGATTTCGGCCTCGGCGCGCTTCCCGGCTGCGTGCTCCGGGCTCACCCCGCCGCCGCGGCGCGGCGCGCACGCCGCCGCTGAGTCGGATGCTCCGCGATTGCCTCGC
Source organism: Actinomycetota bacterium (assembly GCA_046713235.1). GTDB lineage: Bacteria > Actinomycetota > AC-67 > AC-67 > AC-67 > JBKKBZ01. The sequence continues at coordinate 2,198 of JBKKBZ010000129.1, forward strand.
CCGCCCCCAGGCGTTTGTCGATGTGCCGAGCGACCGCCCGATACACGGCGTCGCCGACCAGTTTGCGGATCTCCACCTCCTGCGTCCGGTACACCATCCCTTCGGCGTTCCCGAACGCTTCGGGGCGGTCGATGCAGTACCAGGTGAATTCCTGGCCCTCGCCCCAATCCTTGGTGGCGTACTCGGTAAGCAACATCTTCGTCGGGCGGCCCCGGGCGTCCTCCTCGAGCACCTCGTCGCGAAGCGGCAGCATCCAGCACACGTGAGGCTTGACGTCGGATGGGTGCTTGCCGGTCCTGAGCGCGTACTTATGAAAAGCGCACCCGATCCCACCCTCGAATCCATTGCGGTTCGCGAAAATACACGCGCCCTTGAGGACCCGAGTTTTCTTTGGGCCGTTGTCTTTCTCTCCTCGAACGAGAAACCCTGTACTCAGCCCGACATCGCGGAACTGCCAGTCCGTCGCGGTTAGGCGCCCGGCGGCCCGCTCTATCTTTCGGATCTCGGTTTTATCGTCGAGGTAGGCCCCGTGCGTGCAGCACCCGCCGTCCACGGATTCGCGCCCGCTATCCTTCGGGTAGACGCCCTTGCATCCGTTCCCGTAGATACAGCCCCAACGACTCGTAAGGAAGGTGAGGTCCACCTTCCAAACCAGCACGTAGTCGGGATCTTCAAACTCCGCATACTCGCGCCGGCGCAACGTGCGCAGTGGCAGCTCGGTCATCGTCCTCAAGCGTACAGACCGCACGGCCGGATGAACAGCCTCGTGGTATCGCGCCGGCGATGCGCAGGATGGGTAACGTGGGAGTGTGAGTCGGCGTCGGTTTGTCGCCTTGGCGCAACATCCGGTCATCAGCACCGGAATCGCCGTGCAGACCCGTTACCGTGAGGCGGCCGGCGACCATCTGGCCGCATCGATCGCCTTCTACGGATTCCTTTCGCTGTTTGCGCTCGTCCTCCTCGCGCTCGGCATTGCCGGATCGGTGCTCGCTCGAGATCCCGCTGCTCGCGAACGTCTTGTCGCAGTGTTGACGGCGTCGGTTCCCGGTGCCGCCGACGTGGCCGGCGAGATGATCCGCGGCGTCGTCGACGCCCGCGGCGTCGCGGGCGTTGCGGCGGTGTTCGGTCTCGCCTGGTCGGGGACCGGAGCTGCCAGGGCCGCTCGCGACGCGGTCGCGCGAATATGGCAACGACACGAGCGCCGTGGCTTCGTCCTCGAAAGGCTCACCGCCGTGGGCACGGTCGGGATCCTCGGCCCGATCGCCGTCCTCGCAGCCGCCGCACCGGGAGCCGCCGCAGCCCTCGGATCGACCCCCTTTCATGTGGTGGCCGGGGCGGCAATCGGTATCGTCCTCGACTTCGCGATGTTCCTCGTGGCCTACCGCATGCTGATTCCAAAGCCCGCCCCGCCCTGGCCGATCCTCCGTCCGGGCGCGGCGGTAGCCACCGCCGGCTGGTCGGTCCTCAAGCTGGCCGGCGGATGGCTCGCGGCCCGAACCGCGGCAAATGCCGGCGCCGTTTTCGGCGGCCTGGCCGCAGCGACCGGCCTTCTCGTCCTGCTGCTACTCGCCTCCCGCGTGTTTCTGTACGGCGCCGTCCTGACAAAGACACTCGCCGACCGCGCGGCCGGGCTCAAGCGCTCCAGCGACGAGCCACTCGGCGGAGCCTGGCGTTCCTGAACAACACGAGTGCTCCGATCAAGCCCCCAGAGCCGGCGGCGACGAAGATCTCGCTCAGATAATCGCTCACGCCAAAGCCCGGCCCGGCCGCGCGAGACGGGGGCGGCGCAGGTTCGCCCGGGACCTCGGGAGTGGGTGAGGGCCGGGGGGACGGCGACGGCGACGGCGTCGCCAGGCTGCTCGTGAGCTTTACCGCCACGAGCGGACGGTCGCGGTCATCCGAGCTGATTCGGAGCTCGGCCTCCGGCATCGGGCGGCCGTCGTAAGGAATCCGTGCCCGGACCGACAGCGTGAACGACACTCCGGCGCCGAGCGTCATCGGCAACCGCGGGACACCCGCCAGCGAGAACTCCGACGCCCTTTCTCCAAACAGAGACACCGCGGTCACTTCGAGGGGGACGTCCCCGACACTCTGCACGGTGACGGTTCCCGGCGGAGTCTCCTTTGCGCGCAGGCCGGCGAGGGCCAGCGCAGCCGGCTCCACGCCGATCCCGGGGACGGCACCGATGCCTCCCAATCGCACCACCGGGACACGCGCCGGGCTGCACGCGTCGCTCTCGAATGCGAGCGCGGCGCTCCTCGTTCCCGTCCCGCCCGGCTTGAACGACACCGACACCGTACGGGTCGCGCCTCCGGCCAGGGAGAAGGCCCCCCCACCCGACACCACGAAATCTCCCGGCGTCGCTCCGTAAAGCGGCGTCGCCTTGACCTTCAGGGTTCCCCCACCGGGATTGACCACCGTGATCCTCCGAACGGACGACGCCTCCCCGATGCGCCACGCGCCGTAGGACAGCGATGATGGCGCGACCGAGATCGAGGCGTCACGAGACGACCCCGAGAGCTGCACGGTCTGGTCACCGCGATTCGTGACGAGGGTCACCGCTCCGGACACGGCCGATGCGTCCTGCGGGCTGAACAGAACATCGAAGGTGGTGCTCTCCCCAGACTCCAGAAGCCGGTCGAACTCCGAGTCGTCCAGCGAGAACGGGGGGACCGGGTCTATCGTCAACTGCTCGACCTCCAACTGGCGCTCCGCGAAGTTGGTCAAGGTAAAGGTCTTCGACGCGGAACTACCCACGCACGCCAAAGAGAACGCGAAAGGATTCGGATCCACCGACCAGCCGGAGGGCGGTGTCGAGGTCGGCGACGGGGAGGGACTCGGGGGCGGGGCCGGCGCGGACGCCGTCGAGCCCCCGGCAAATGCGATGGCGGCCGGGCCGGCGACGGCCAGGGTCCCAAGCGCACGGAGAAATCGAGCCATCACATCGGGAGGGTAGCAACGCCGGGGCATGACCGCGTGTGTGGCTGGTCAGCAGACCAAACGTAGGGCGCACGTCGCCGACCCGAGCCAGGTCCAGGCCACGATCCAGAGAATGACCAGGGCCGCGGCCACCAGGATGATCCGTTTGAAGACGATCCGGGACCGGGGCGCCTGCTCGGCGGAGGGCCGCCAATCCGGCGCGTCCATCGCGAAGCCGGCCTCGAGAAGCGCCAGGCGGGCGGCCTGAAGGACCGCCCCCGGGACCAGGACACGCACCGGCGCGTTCACGTTCCCGCCGAGATACATCCAGGCGAAGGGTGACTGGTCGCGACCATCGAGGGCGACCGGGATGCCGGTCTGATCGAGCACGCCCTGAACGAGCTGCGCCTCGACGATGCCGGTGGCCGTCATGAGCCAGGCCCATCCGCCACCATGTCCGTCCCCGCCGGGGGGCGTCCGGGGTGGCGCAGGGTCCAGGGTTGCCGTGCCGGAGAAGCGCATCGCAGCCCGTAGGATAATCTTGGCCGGCCCGCCTCGCGGTCGCGACCGGCGCGACCGCCGGTGAGACGGCGGCTCTAGGAGTGAACATGAAGATCTCGATCGAATACTGCGCGGTCTGAGGGTATCTCGACCGCGCCGTCGGTCTGACGGCAAAGCTCATGGCCGAGTTCGAACATAATGTCGACTCCTTGACCTTGATCCCGTCCAAGGGCGGAGCCTTCGAGGTGGTGGTCGACGGCGACCTCGTCTACTCGAAGAAGGCGACGGGGCGCCACGCTGAAATCGAAGAGGTCGCCGCAAAGATCCGCGGCCGCAAGTGACCGGGCGTGCCGGGCACCTCATCATCGCTGCCCTTGCCCTCATCGGCTCGGCCTACGCTCTGTGGGCTTTCGGCAGAAGCCGGCTGCCCCGGCGGCTGCGCCCCGTTCCCGCGGGTTTTTCGTCCCTGGCGGTGGACCCCGACATCGATCACATCTTTCCGAAGCTTCTGCTGGTGCTCGCCCCCATCGGCGCGTTCGCGTTGCTGCCCTTCGTTACGAGGCTGCTCGCCGCCACCTATGACTCCGTCGTCATCGGCTTGCTCTTCACGGCCGCAGCAACGGCGATGGTGCTGCCGGCGCTGTGCGGCGAACTGCTGCTGTGGTCGCACGGGTTGAAACGCGCTCATCCGGACGAGGCATTCGAGCTAGAACTCCGAGCGGCAGGGTTCGACCGCTCGGCCGTGTGGGTGAGCGAGACGCCTATCGTCGCGTTTTGGCGCAGGCCCCTACTCACCCCGGCACTGGTCGTCGGTGAGCACATCGCCCTTTGGAACGAGGTGCTTCGCCTGACACCGGCCGAGCGCGCCGGTCTCGCGGCGGCGGCGCCGGGGGCCCGGTTCGCTCCCCTGGCTCTGTGGCCGCTGGCCGCGGCCGCATTGACCAAGGCCGCCGATCGATCCTCGGTGATGCCCTGGTGGCCCTTCCTCGCCGTCGCCGCCGTCGTCGTGGTGTCGGCCGCAGCGGAGACTCGTCGGGGGAGGCGGACTCCTCTGCCGCCGGCCGGCGAGCCCGGCATAGTCCGCGGTGCCCTCGCCTACGGCTTGATCCAAGCTCGTATCGCCTCGGCCCGCGGTCACCCGTCATGCGAGTGGGGCGCACGAGCCGCCTGGCCCTACGTGCTCCGAAAGGCCGAGGACCTCGCGAGATCCGCCGGCCTGCCGGCGTCGGTCGTCCCGGACGCCGTGCGAGCCCTGCAGGATCGGGAAGACGCCCCTTCGCTCGGTTCGGGATAGGCCTTCGCCGGTCCTCCGGGTATCGTTGGAGCGGAATCGTTGCCCGTCTTCCTACGGAGGTTCCACGTGTCGGAGATCACCGTCCGTCTGCCTGCGCGCCCCGAGTATCTCCACGTGCTCCGCGCGGCGGTATCGAGCGTCGCTGCACGACTGAACTTTACGGTCGATCACATCGACGACCTCCGAATGGCCGTCGACGAAGCGTGCTCCCAATTGCTGGCCATCTCGAGTCCCGCCGACACCCTGACGATCCGGATGCTCCCCGAGGGCGAGTCGCTCGTGATCATCACGGCCACGGATGCCGCGCCGGCCCTCTGGCCGCCGGCCGGCGTGCGGCAAACCCTCGCGTGGCAGGTCTTGAGCGCTCTGGCCGACGACGTTGGCTTCGAGCGCGACGGAAACGGCGCGGCGCTCCGCCTGGTGAAGCGTGGCTCGGTGACGGTGGTATGAGCGACGTGAACACCGGCGGTCCCGATCGGGAACGGTTGCGAGCCCTCTTCCTTCGGATTCAGAGCGGCGACGATCCCGAGTCGGCACGAGAGGAGCTGGTCAGGCTGAACACGCCGCTCATCGAATATCTCACCCGGCGATTCCGGGGCCGCGGCGAGCCGGCCGAAGATCTGTTCCAGGTCGCTTCGATCGGCCTTCTCAAGGCCATCGATCGCTTCGACCTCGGGCGCGAAGTGGAGTTCTCCACCTACGCGACGCCGACCATCGTCGGCGAGCTGAAGCGCCATTTCCGCGACAAGGGCTGGATGATCCGAGTTCCTCGCCGCCTCCAGGAGATCGGCATCCAGGTCAATCGCTTCGTCTCCAGCCTCCAGCAGGATCTCGGACGCTCCCCCACAGTCGCCGAGATTGCCGAGGGGCTGGGACTGACGGAGGACGAGGTCCTCGAGGGAATCGACACCGTCCATGCATATTCCACGCTCTCCCTGGACGCGCCGGCGGGAGAAGATGGAGCGCCCTCGCTGGATACGCTGGGCTCGGAGGACGAAACGCTTGAATTGTTGGAGTCCTGGACGAGTGTGGCACCCTTGCTCAAGCAGTTGGATTCCCGCGAGCGGCACATCCTGTATTTGAGGTTCTTCCGGGGAATGACCCAGTCCCAGATCGCCGACCACATCGGCATCTCGCAGATGCACGTCTCCCGGCTGCTCACCGACACGCTGAAGCGGCTTCGCGAGCGGGTCGGAGACTTCCTGGGGTGACCCGGCCCCGATTGCGTCCTTACTGAGCCGACTTTGCGCCCTTGTTACCGGGCTTGCGCCCTTGTGTTACCCGTCTCTGAGCGGTCGTTGGCATAAACCTGGCTCAAATCCAGTTTTTCCCGGGGAACCTATTGCCTTGCTGAAAACCCCCGCGATATGCTCGGCGCCGCTCTACGTCCGAGAAAATACGCGTCCACCCGTGGGGGGATATGGACAGGCAGTTGCTCGAGGTACCGATGGACTGGAGGCACGACTCTTCCTGCCGGGAGGTCGATCCAGAGCTCTTCTTTCCCGTCGGAACCGGTGGTCCGGCCCTCGCTCAAATAGCGGCTGCCAAGGCGATCTGCGACACGTGCACGGTGCGTGAGCCCTGCCTGCAATGGGCACTCGAAACGGGTCAGGACTCCGGCATTTGGGGCGCCATGACCGAGGAAGAGCGTCGCGCGCTTCGCCGCACGCGAAGCTCGCAGCCGGTCGCCGTCTGAGCCTTTCCCACCGAAGGCGGTAGCATCCAACGCATGCACGAGGATTACTTCGCCCCGCTCGGCTTCGCCACCGAGCCCATCGAGGTCCGCCGTCGCTGGATCACGCGGATCTTCACCCTCGTGCTCATCATCTTCATTGCATGGCTGTTCCTAACGAAGGTTGTGCGCCCGCCGACGGAGGAGCCGGCGGTCGGGCCGAAGCCGGTCGAGACGCTTCCCGCACCGAAGTAGCATCACGCCGGCGGGATCGGCACTTCAATCCGAATCGTCGTTCCTCGATGCCCGTCGATCTCCAATTCGCCGCGTAGCTCCGTCGTGACGAGCGTGCGCACGATCTGAAGTCCGAGGTTGGCGTCGCGCTCCAGCGCAAATCCTTGCGGCAAGCCGGCACCGTCGTCGGACACGAGAAGTCTCAATCCGGGTGCCTCCCGATCGAGGCGAACGGTGACGGTGCCACCCCGGTCGTCGAACGCATGCTCGACCGCGTTCTGACAAAGCTCCACGAGCACGAGCGCGAGCGTCGTCGCGATCTCACTCGGTAACGATCCCGCCGACCCCTCTACCAAGAAGCGCACCGGCCGCTCCCGGGCATGGAACCCATCGTCGAGCATGGCGAGGATGCGCTGGGCAACGTGATCGAACTCGACGCGCTCCGTCGAGTCCTGTGACAACGTCTCGTGAACCAGCGCGATCGATGAGATGCGCCGAACACTTTCCTCGAGCGCGGCCTTTGCTTCCTCGGATCCGAGGCGGCGGCTTTGCAGCCTCAACAGCGACGCGACCGTCTGCAGATTGTTCTTCACGCGGTGATGAATCTCGCGAATGGTTGCGTCCTTCAGCAAGAGAATGCGATCGCGCCGTCGCAGCTCGGTGATGTCCCGGACGATCCCGAGCACTCCGTGGAAACCGCCTCCGTGCACAACCGGAATGAATCGGCGCAGCACCCAGGACCCTTGCGCCTCGACCTCGCCTTCGACGGCGCGCGCTTCCGCCAGCGCCCGCACGATCTTCGCTTCCGCCTCCAGCCCGATCTCCCCAAGCGACACCCCCAGCAGGTTCGTCGTGACACCCAGGCGCCGGTAGGCGCTCACCGCGTTCGGGCTTGCGTATTCGATCACGCCCTTGCGGTCGAGGCGCAGGAAGCCGTCGCCGACCCGCGGACGAATGTCTCGCTCGGGCTCGTCTTCGAGCGGAAATAGTCCTTCGCAGATCATCTGGGCGAGATCCCCCGCAGCTTGAAGATAGGACAGCTCGAGCTTGGACGGGGTCCGGGCAGCCGCGAGATTCTGTTCCGACGAGATCACGGCTATCGCTCGGCCGCGAAAACGCACCGGGATCGCCTCTTCGCGAATCGGCGTGCCTTCGCGCCACTCGGGATCGCCTTCGCGAACGATGCGCTGCTCTGAGAAAGCAGTGCGCACCCGGGGCCGAGAGTCCACCATCTCGCCGACCATGTCCTCTTGGTACAACGTCTGCGCCGGGTAAGGCCGGACCTGGGCCAGCACGATGAACCCCGGGTCGTCCCGGCGCTCGGCAAACAGCAAAAGGTCGGCGAAGTTCAGGTCGGCGAGGATCTGCCACTCCCCGAGCACGCGGTGCAGGTGCTCGATCTCGGGATGTCCGAGCGAGGTGTGTCGGCCGGCGAGATCCAGAAGGATGCTCACGCCGCCGAGTGTAGACCCGCCCAGTCGGGTGGAGTTGCCTTATCGGCCCAGAAAGCGAGGCGGCCGCCGCTCTGAGAGGGCACGCATACCCTCGACCAGGTCCTCGCTCCCCAATGCGACCGCGGCATCGGAATCGTGACGCGCAAAGACGTCCTCGTCGCCCCCCCGATTCATGCTCCCGTGGTCCAGGATCGACCGCAGGGCGGCCTTGCTTCCTCGTACGGAGAGAGGAGCGCCCGCCGCGACGGACTCGGCAAGGGCGAGGGCCTGGACCTCGAGCTCTCCCGGCTTCACCGCTTTCGTCACCAACCCCCAGGCCACCGCCTCGCGACCGCCGATGGGACGGCCCGTCAGCAACAGCTCGCGCGTGCGCGGCAAGCCGACGACTCGAACCATGCGCTGGATCTTCTCGAGATCGAGCAGGAGGCCGAGTTTCGCCGACGGAATGCCGATCTGGGCATCCTCCGCCGCCACCACAAGATCGCAAGCGGCCAGCAGCTGGCACCCGGCGCCGAGCGCAGCCCCTTGAACCTCGGCGACGACGGGCAACGGGTGCTCTTCGATCGAACGGAGTAGATGCTCGAAACCAGTGCCGTAGCGCGCGCCGTCGGCTGCGGAAGCGCCGACGTCGCCAAGGTCGGCGCCGGCGCAGAAGTGCTTTCCTTCTCCCCGGAGCAAGATGCACCGAGCGTCGGGATCTCCGGCCAGGCCCCGAAGCGCTTGACCGATCTGATCGAGCATCTCCGCACTGAGCGCGTTTCCCCGACCGGGGCGGTTGAGCGTCAGGCGGGAAACGACTCCGGACTCGACGCCTACCAAACTCCCCATCGCGTCGCTAGCCGACGACGGCGATAACGTCGCCTTCCTGTACGACGCCACCTTCCGTGACGTTCACCGCGGTCACGGTCCCCCCAACCGGCGATTCAACCGGGATCTCCATCTTCATCGACTCGAGTATGACGAGCGTTTCTCCCTCGGATACGCGCTGGCCGATCGTGACGAGCACCTTCCACACGTTGGCGACCATCTCCGCCTCGACGTTCGTAGCCATGCTCAAGCTCCTTTTGCCGGCAGGTGCATGACCGCACGCGCTTCGTCGGGGGAGGCGATATCGCGTCCGGTCAGGCGGGCAATCTCCGCGGCGGCTGCAGCAAGGTCTCCGTTGGACCTCGCCATCTCACCGCTCGGCAGATAGAAGTTGTCTTCGAACCCGACGCGCACGTTCCCCCCGAGCGTGCAAGCGGCAGCCACGAGCATCCATTGCTCGCGACTGACCCCGATAACCTCCCAGTCCGAGCCGTCGCCCGGAACCAGAGACGCCATGTAGGCAAGCTGCCGTGCGGTGGCCGGAGCTCCTCCGAGCACGCCGAGAATGAGCGAGAAGTGGATGGGCGATTTCAGTATGCCCATATCGACAAGAGGAAATGCGCTGTTGACGTGGCCGGTGTCGAAGCATTCGAGCTCCGGCTTGACTCCCGCCTCGTTCATTGCGGTCAAGAAGGCGATGATGTCGTCGAAATGATTCTGGAAGACAAACTTGAACACGAAATCCTTGCGCTTGACCGAGTACTTGGCGTAGTTCATCGAACCCATATTGAGGGCGCCCACGTCCGGCTTGAGATCTCTAATGTGCCCTATTCTCTCTTCGACGGGAATCCCGACGGCGCCGGTCGAAAAGTTGATGATCATCTCCGGCACCTCGGACAGGATCGCGTCGCGAATGTCCTTGTAGGCGCCGACGCGTTGCGTCGGGATGCCGTCCGGCTCCCGGGCGTGAATGTGCACCATGCGACACCCGGCCTCGAACGAGCGCTTTGCCTCCGAGGCGTATTCCTCGGGTGTATACGGGATGTGCGGGCACTGAGCCCTATTGGCCACCGCGCCCGAAAGCGCCACGGTCACGACCACCTTGTCCTCGAGTCCCATCCAATCCCCCTTCCGTCCGCGCGCGGATTATCGCGGCGGGATTCACCGGCGGCAAAGTCAGGCCAGGAGCTGCTCGACGAGATGCTCCTCCAGCCAGCCGAGGTAGAGGTATACCTGCTCATCGGCTGAGACCGGCGCCCGCTCGTACGCTTCTTCGGTAACCGACAGCCGGGACCCGAGCACGAGCCGAAGGTCGTTCAGCACGCCGAGCCAGGCCTGCTGCTCTTCTTCGTCGAGCCGGGCCGTCATGAGACCCTTTCTGAGGAGCGCCCGTTCCAGGGTCGCGTCGGCTGCGGCAATCGCGGCGTGCTTCGTCTGGGTGAGGTCGTCTCTGGTCAGCCGGGAGAACTCCTCCTCCGCGAGCGGATCGTCTTCGTAGGCGGGGGGATAGAGGCGTCGCAGCTCGCCCGACGTGACCCCGGCGTCGATCGACTCGCGCAGTTGCCACAAGAGCGGCCTGAGCACGTCGATCTCCACGGGCTGCAGCCGAAGCTCGATCAGCCCTCCACGGCGCCGAACAAACGGGGTCTTGTTCACGCGTCTTTGCTCATCGTCGCCCAGAGACCGTAGCGGTGGAGTGCCGACACCCAGAACTCGCATCGCTCGCGACCGCCGCTTGCCACGATGGCCCGCCCCTCGTGATGCACCTGGAGCATGAGCTTCGTGGCCTTTTCGCGCGGATAGCTGAACAGTCGCTGGAAAACGTACACCACGTACGACATGAGATTGATGGGATCGTTCCAGACAACCACGATCCACGGGCGGTCGGTAAGCTCGACCTCCCCGGTATTCGGCCTCTCGACCTCGACGGGCGCGGTGCTCGTCATCGGGTCCACTGTGCCCCCGGATTCGTCAGGCCGGCACCGACTCGATCGCCCACGGCCGCACCGGCACCACCGCCTGCGCCATCCAAGCGCTCATACCGGCAGCACGCCGTGCTTGCGCCACGGCCGCTCGATCCGCTTGGACTCCGACTGTGCGAGTCCTTGGCAGATCACCCTTCGCGTATCGGCGGGGTCGATGAGGTCGTCGATGAACGACCATCCCGCAGCGACGTACGGGGAGATCAGCTCACGGACCGCCTCGATCATGCTCCTTCGCTGCTCGTCCCGCTGGTCCTCGGGAATCTTCTCGAGCGCCGACCGTCCGATGATGTTCACCGCCCCTTCGGGTCCCATCACGCTGATCTCGGCAGTAGGCCAGCCCACGATCAGATCCGGCTCGTAGGCTCGGCCGTTCATCACGTAGTAGCCGGCGCCGTAGCCCTTTCGGGTAACCACGGTGATCTTGGGCACGGTTGCTTCGCTCACCGCAAAGAGCATCTTCGAGCCGTGGCGGATGATGCCTTCCTTCTCCACCTTCGAGCCGACGAGAAACCCGGGGCAGTCCATCAAGAACACGAGTGGGATGTGAAATGCGTCGCACAGCCACACGAATCTCGCCGCCTTGTCCGCAGCGTTGACGTCGATGGCACCTCCGAGGAACATGGGCTGATTGGCGACGATCCCCACCGGCCGTCCGCCGAACCGCGCCAAACCCGTCACCATCGAACGCGCCCAATCGGGTTTCATCGCAAAGAACTCCCCGCCGTCGACGATGGTCTCGATCACCTTGCGGACGTCGTAGGCCCGGCGCGGGTTCGCCGGGACGAGATCGTAGAGCTCTTCGCAACGGCGCTCCGGAGGGTCGTCGTCGGCACGTCGCGGTGGCTGCTCGAGATTGGAGGGCGGGAAAAACGACAGGTATCTGCGAATGACCGCGATGCATTCGGCATCGTCTGCCACCTCGAGGTCGGCAACGCCCGAGACCTTGCAGTGCACCTGCGATCCACCCATGTCCTGTTCGGTAACGTCTTCCCCTACCGCGGCTTTCACGAGATGCGGACCTCCGAGCGCCATCGACGACACGCCTTTCACCATCGGCACGAAATCCGCGAGGCCGGGGATGTAGGCCGTTCCCGCCGCGCCCGGACCCATCATCGCGGCCACCTGCGGGATGACCCCGCTCATGATGACTTGCTCTTTGAATAGCTCACCGGTCCGCGCGAAGGCGGAGCCTGCGGCCTCTTGGATGCGCGCGCCGGCAGAGTCGATGAGCCATACCAGGGGGCGGCGCTCGCGCAACGCGAGCTCACGGATTCGCGCCGCCTTGAACTCTCCCACCATTCCCATCGAGCCGGCCATCACCGTGAAGTCGTATGCGATGACGAATGTCTTGCGGCCCTCGATGTCGCCGTACCCGGTCACAACACCGTCGGCCGGCGTGAATTTTCCTTGCATCTGGGGAGACTGGGACTGGTGATGGCCGAGGACCGCGAATTCGTTGAACGTCCCCGCGTCGAACAGTTCCCCGAGGCGCTCCCGCACGGTCATCTTGCCGAGCGAACGTTGCCGCGCGACTTTCTCCGGTCCCCCCATGCCGCGGAACTTCTCCTTGCGTTCCGCGAGTCCGGCGGTGGCCTCGCGCATGGAGGGACCTTCGTAGACGAGAGTCGGCATCTCGCGCGGGGCATGACTGGAGTCGGACATGGCTCCTCCCTTCCGGGGGCCCGTCGCCGAAGCCCGTGCTTCGAGGTTTTCCGGGGCCCGCCTGGGCGGTTGCTCCGTTGATTATCGGCCAGGTGACCGACCCTGTCACGCGCGACGCGGTCAGCGACCCCTCCACTCGGGCTGCCGCTTTTGCATCCAGGCCATCACGCCCTCGATCGCGTCCTCGCTCTGGAGGCAGACGTTTAGCTGCCCGTGGAGATAGTCCAGTGCTTCGCCAAACCCCATGTCTTGCGCTGCATAGAACGAATCCTTGCCAAGAGCCATGATCAGGGGCGATCGCGCCGCAAGCTCCCTTGCAAGGGTATCGGTCGCAGCGTCCAGATCCTGCGGAGCAACAACGCGATTGACCGCGCCGAGGGCAAGCGCCTCCCCGGCGGAGATTCTCCGTCCCGTCATCATGAGATCGAGCGCGTGGCCACGGGAGATCCGCCGCGTCACCGTCGCAGTGATGATGAACGGCCAGAGCCCCATTCGGATCTCCGGCATGCCGAACTCCGCCGTGTCGGCGGCCACTACCAAGTCGCAGGCACACATCAGGCCGAAGCCGCCCGCCAGAGCATGACCGTTCACCCGCGCGACGACCGGCTTCCCGAGCCGCGTCATCTCCCGGAAAAGAGCGGCCAGCTCCCCGCGCAGATGGTGCTGCTCCACGCGCGACTGCTGATCGGTGAACCCGCCGAGATCGCCACCTGCGCAAAACGCCTTGTCCCCGGCTCCTGTGAGAACCACGACGTGGCACCCTGCATCGGTCTTCGCCCCGGCAAAGGCCCGCCGCAACTCCTTCATCACCACGACGTTCAGCGCATTCCGTTTCTCGGCGCGATCGATCGTGATCGTGGCGACGGTCCCCGGCTGGTAGCGGACGGACTCGAACTCCATGAGCGGCCCTCCCCGCCTGCGATAATGCCGCGAAGGATACGCTCATGGTGGGTCTTGCCGTCGCTTTCGCGCTCGGGCTCGGGATCGGCCTCCTTCGCGGAGGGTCGTTCGGCCGGCTGCGCGAAGCACGCCTCCACGGCATGGCGTTTGTCTTCGCCGGAGTCGCCGGGCAGGCCGGCGCCGGGCTTGCATCGACGACCGTCGGCGCCGGTCCGGCACTCGCGCTGACGATTGCGGCCTACGTCGCGGTGTTCGTGTTCGCCTTCATGAACCGCAGACGCATCGGGATGCCCCTCATCGCTCTAGGGTCCTGGGCCAACGCGATCGTTATCGCCGCCAACGGCGGGATGCCGGTGTCCCGCGAGGCGGCACGGGTCGCCGGCGTTGAAAACGCCCTTGCGACCGCCCTGCGCAAGGGAGTGCACCACCCGCTCGACGCCGACTCGCGCCTCACGTTTCTCGCCGACGTCATTCCGGTCCTTCGCAACGTCGTCAGCCTGGGAGATCTGCTCATCTGGACTGGGATCGCGCTTCTCCTTCAGCACTTCATGGTCGGGGCCAAGGGCAGGCACCGCAGCGACCCCGATCTCGCCCGCCATCGCTCGTCGCTCTGAACGTCGCGATCCGGACGGGTGCCGATTTCCATCGGGTGAACACCGGCGATATCGTGAGGCACCCGACTGGGGAAGGCGATGGTTTCGGGGGAATCGATCGTCGGTCGCGACGCAGAGATCACGCTCCTGCGCGACCGGATTGAAGCAGCCGCGCAGGGAGCGCGGCGCATCGTCTTGCTTACGGGGCCGACGGGCATCGGAAAGAGCACGCTTCTCGCTCAGGTGCGGTCGATGGTCGGAGATCGCTTTGCGGCGGCATCGGTTCGCGTTCCCGCCGTAGGCCAGCCGTCCGGCCTCTTTCCGATCGCGGAAATCCTTTCCCAGCTCGGCCCGAACACGCTGGAGCGGGATCAGCTCGCGTCTCCCCTTCATCTCGCGGCTCGCCTGGGAGAGATAGCCGGCGGCAGTCCGGCGGCGATCTTCGTCGACGATTACCAAGCGGTTTCCCGACAGACCGCCGAGATCATCCAGGCGGCGCTTCGCCTCACCACGGGCGGAGTGCTTCTCATCGCAACGTGGCGAGTCGACGGTGCGCCCACAGCCGCTTCGCTTCCCGAATCGAGTGGCGACCTGCTCGTAGACCAGATAACCCTCCGTCCGCTGGGTCCCGACGACCTGGCGCGGCTGGCGGCGAGCGTCTTGGCCGGGCCGCCGCTTCCCTCATTGCTGAGCGCGCTCGCCGGGCACAGCCAAGGAAATCCGCTCTTCGCCGTCGAGCTTCTGCGCTTCTGGGCAGAGAGCGGATTCCTCGTCCGGTCGGGAGCGTACTGGTCGATCGGAGCGGGAGTCGCGGTAACCGCGCCGGCATCCCTCTACTCCATCGTGGAGTCACGAATTCGCGACCTGTCGCCCGACGCCGCAGAGATTCTCGGACTCCTCGCCGCCGCCGACCGGCCGGTCGAGCACGCCGATCTGAAAAGCATGTCCGGAGGTCTTCCGCTGGCAGAAGGCTTGCGCGAGCTCGCGGAGCGAGGCGTGGTGACAACCCAGCAGCCGGGGATTCACGCGATCACTCACCCGACGTTCGCCGAGGCCACCCTTCGCCGACTTGATCCCGCACGGCGGGCGGCGCTCCACGAAAGGCATTATGAGCATCTCCGCTCACGCAGCGGTGCGCCCCCCGGCCGGATCGCCCACCACGCGTGGGAGGCGATGGTCGCGCCGGCGACGCTGGTCCCGTTGCTGACGGCATCCCTGGACGAGGCGCTCGCGGTCGACGACCTGAGATCGGCGATGCGATGGTACGAGCGGCTCGCGCAAATCGCCGAACCCGGCGACGAGGCGGAGCGACTGCGCCTTGCCCGCGAGTACGGCGGCGTGTGCCTGGACGTGGACGCCGCAAAGGCGGCGCTCGTATTCGCCCAAGGCGTGGAGCGATTTCCCGACGACGTGGAGCTCTGGCTCGGCCTCGCCCGGGCAGAGCGGCTGCTCGGTCGGCTCGATCGGGCGTTCGATGCCGCCGGACGCGCCGCGAAACTCGACCCCGATGACCCCGACGTTCAGCATCTGCTCGGGACCCTCCACGGCGTGTCCGGCGATCTCACCGTCGCCGAGGAGATCTTCTCTCGTCTCGCCGCGTCTTCGTCGCCGCGCATCGGACACTCGCGCCACTGCACGCGTGCCTCGATCCTTCAGAATCTCGCGACGGCGCGCTACATGCGAGGCGATCTGGCGGGCGCCACGCGATACGCGCGGGATGCCATGCGGGTCGGCGGTCACAACGAAACGGTCGTCACCGCGCTCAACTATGCCTGGTGTCTGGTGCTCGAGGGGACCTGGGACGAAGCGGTCCGGCTCGTCGAGCCCTGCCTTGCCCGGGCACGCGAGCACGGCGACATCGCCACCTTGTGCAAGCTGCTGGGCATCTCGGCAAAGCTTCATGCCTACCGCGGAGCAACGGATTTCGCCCTGGACCAGGCCCTGGAGGCCGTCGCACTCTCAGCCGCGAGCGGCTTCGCTCCCATTCGGGTGGACGCGCTCGCCACGCTCGGGGCGGTGCATCTCGAGATGGGCGCCGCCGCCGAGGCGTTCGCCAATCTGACCCATGCCGCCGAACGTGCGCGCGATCTCGAGGAGCTGGACGAAGGGGCATTGGTCTACTGGCTTCTCGCGGAAGCAGCGGCACTGTCCGGTCACGCGGACGCAGGGGACGAAGCCTTGCGGAAGGCCTCGTTGCGAGCCGGGTCACCGCCGACGTGGGAATCGGCAATCTTCCGGGCCGGGTTGTTGCTCGATCTCGCACGACGCGACACCGAGGCTGCGGCACGGCGGCTCGCCGGAGGCAGCCCACCCGACATTCCTCCCTACGAATCGGCGAAGACCTCACTCGTTTCCGCACGAGTCGCCGCGCATCTTCGGCTTTCCGGAGCCGAAGCCCACGAGAGGCACGCCGGTGATTTGCTCCGTCGTCTGGGCCGAGAGCGACCTTTGCCCTATCTCGCCGCCGTCGACCAGATCCTGCCGCCTCTGCGCGGGCGGCCGCCGCATCGCCTCCCCCACGACCTCACCGAGCGCGAGATGGAGGTCGGACTTCTCGCCTCGTCCGGCCTGTCGAATCGCGAGATCGCGCGGCGCCTCGTCATCGCGGAAAAGACGGCCTCCAAGCACCTCGAGCGGGTGTTCTCCAAAACCGGATGCTCGCGCCGCGCGCAACTGAGCGGGTTACTCCATCCGATTGCGCGAGAGACGGAGATTGCCACGGATTGATCCGTACGTCGCGCGCGCGCTATACGCACCGAGTTTTCCGAATTAGTTGCGGCATTCTCCGGTCGCCGGGCGGCCCCGACGCGGTCAAACTCCGCCGGGACGGACAAGGCGGAGGAGGCCAACGGCGATGCGAGACGCGAAGCGGGCGTGTGGATCAGCCGGAGAACAGCCTGTTTACCGCATCCAGCGCCGCTTTGGCGATCGCGTCGTTGGGATCCTTGCGGAGGGGGGCCGATCCGGTCACGACGTGATCCCCACGGCCGGTGTGCAAGCGCACAACCACCAGGGCCACCTGTCTCTCCCCCGCACCGACCAGCTCGGCGAAGGCGATCTCGTACGCAGAGACGTGCAGCCTTTCAGCCACGGCGTCGAGCACGGCCTGGGCAACGAGGCGGAGTCCCGAGGTCGCCGGCCCGTGCGCGGCACCTTCGTGCTCGCCACCCTCACCCCGCAGGGAGACCCGGACCTCGGTGTTGTAGCCGGTGGTCTCCGCCGCGATCCGAGCCAGGGCCGGACGCGGAATACGGTGGATCACGAGCGAGTCCGGCTCGTCTGCGTGAATTTCCTCGTGCGGGAGGGGCGGCGCCGCGGCCGCCGGCGTCTCGTCCTCGAGCTGCACCACGCTCACCGTCCGGTAGTCGATCTCCACGCCGAAGTTCGTGAGCGCCACGCTTTGGACGTCGCGCACGAGCTGCTTGGCGCCTCGTGTGCGACTGGCGAGCACGTGCACCTCGGCGACCCGGTCTCCAGCCGTGACCACCCGGACGGCCTGGATGCCGGGGACGCGAGCTATCGCACGCTCCATTTCGGCGGTCGTCCCTTCGTGTACTGCGTTCAAATCCGTCATGTTCCCTTTCATTCGTGGCGACGATACACCCCGCCCCACCGATTCCCCGCTCCCCGGCGGGGACGCGAGCCTCCGGTAACCAGTTCGCCGGAGCCAGATGAAACCCTCCGAGCGGGCCATGTCGCCTGTCGGTTCAAGCCCGATAATCGCGTCAGAGGGCTCAATCGGAGCGAACGTTTCCGCTTCCTCGATCGACGGGACCAAGCGAAAGGACCTTTACCATGCCCCGAGGAGAGAAGTTCCTGCGTACCTCAGAAGTGGCCCAGAGGCTCCACGTGTCGCCGAAAACCGTCTCCAGGTGGGCCAAGGAGGGCCGCCTGCCATTTCTTTCCACGCTTGGCGGACACCGGCGCTTCCCCGCATCGGAGATCGACCGGCTCACGGCCGAGCTCTCGCAGCGGCCCCGCGACCAGGTCGGCTAGCCTCAGACGCCCGATTACGGCAAATTTCCTATTGACCTTTGCTGTGCCCGGTGTAAGAATCCGCTGCGCACTGAGAAGTACTGTTCCGAAAGGAGCTCCCCCTCGACGGCTTCTCGACGTCCTTGGAAGCCGCCGAGGGGGTTTTGTTTGGCCGGAAGTCTGGGGCGGCATCGCAGGCGGCCCGCGGCTCGCGCCGCAGGCTCCTCGGGCCGGTAGTCGGGGCGTCGGATTTAGGCGCAATTGACAACCACATAAGGGCAGGTGGGGCCGGGCAGGGTCCGGTATAGCTCAGAGCATCCCCGAGCGGAGCGGAAGTCGATCCTCGCAATTAGCGGAGCGGGGGCGTCCATATTCCGTTATGAGGGGGTCTCATGAAACGCATCTTCGGACTGCTCGCGGCAATCGCAAGCGTCTTTTTGGCAGCAGGCGCCAGCGCAAGCTGGCGTTGAGTGATCCTGCTGGGCCCCTAGCCCTTGTTTAACCCAGGAGCCAAGAGGAGCGGTGCTGCTTCCCAGGAAGGCCAACCTCTATATCGCGGGTCTCGCCGGATGCGCCTCCACGGCGCTCACGGTGAGTCTCCTGCGGCATCCCTCAATTGAGGGGCATTCGTACTGGCTTGATGTGGCCTGGTTCGGCGCACTGTTCCTCCTCGCCGAAGCATTTCCGGTACGCATGCCAAAAGGCGGTGCCTACAGCGTCAGTTTCGTGATCGCGTTGGCGGCGATCGTCACCTGGCAGGGACCTCAGGTTGCCGGAGTTGCCGCACTCTTCGGCGCGCTGGCCATTCGAGGATCGATCGCCAAGCGCCTTTTCAATGGGTCGCAATTCGTAATCGGCACAACCTTGGCCGGACTCGCCTACCGGCTGGTCGCCGATGCCATGGGCATCGTCGATCTCCTGCCCAGCATCACGCCACCGCATCGCATCTTCGCGTCGGCCACCGTTCTCCTCCCACTTGTGGCCGCCGCCGTCGTGTATTTCGTGGTGAACACCTGGCTCGTGGCGTTCGTTATTTCGATCGTCGAGAGAAGCAGCGCGCTCAGGGTCTGGGTCGATCAGTTCTCATCCCTGGCCGGCGGGTATCTCGCCTTTGCCCTCCTCGGCTACTTGCTCGGCGCCCTCAACATCGAAATGGGCCCGGCAGCGGTGCTCTTCTTGCTGGTGCCGCTGCTCGTGGCCCGCAACGCCTTCCAGGCGTCCGTCCAGATGCACACCTCCTACGAGACGACCGTCCGGAGCCTCATCACGGCCATCGAGGTGAAAGACTCCTACACACGCGGTCACGCCGAGCGGGTCGCGAGGCTCGCCGAGATGGCGGCTCGGGAGCACGGCCTGCGCGAGGACCAGATCCGGCTCGTGCGCTTCGCCGCGCTGATGCACGACATCGGAAAGCTCGGCATCTCTACGCGCGTGCTGCAAAAGCCCGGCAAGCTGACCGCCGAAGAGTACGAGCACATGAAGCTCCACCCCCTGCGCGGCCATGAGATCGTGGGCGAGATCGACTTCCTTCGCGACGCGGTCGGCGCGGTCCGGCACCATCACGAACGCATGGACGGCGGCGGGTACCCCGACGGTCTGGTCGGCCACCGAATCCCGCTCCTAGCCCGGATCATCATGGTCGCAGACGCCTTCGACTCCATGACCTCCACCCGCGTGTACCGCCGCGCCAAGAGCTTTGACGATGCCTTCGCGGAGATGACTCGATGTGCCGGAACCCAGTTCGACCCGGTTTGTCTCGATGCTTTGCAGCGAGGCGTCGCAAAATACGGTTGGGAAGCGTTCCCAGAAGCCGATATCCAGGAGAGTGAAACCCGTGCCACGATGGCTGCTCTCTAGATCGGCCCTCCCGGCGGGGGCGGCTCTTGCCGTCACCGCAGGGCTTGCGCCGTTCGCGCACCTGACCCTCCCGGCCGCAACCGTTATCGCCTTCATCATCTTCACCGCCATCGGCGAGCTGCTCGAGGTAACCCTGCCGTGGGAAGACTCCCGCGTAACGATGGGGATGGCCCCTGCGGTCGGCTACATGCTCGCCCTCGACTGCAATCGAGCCGGCGACCCCGCGTCGGTGTGCTCGGCGCTGGGAAACGGCCCCGCCGAGGTGGCTCTGATATTCGCCGGCGGGGCGGCCATCGCTCTCGCGGTGAGAGCGCTCCGGCGAAAGAACCTTCGGCTCGAGGCAATCGCGGCGGCCTCGCTCACCGTCATCGCCGCCTCGGCTGCCTATGCGGGACTGGCGCGGCTCGACCCCTGGGATGCGTTCGGGCCGCCCAACATCTCCATCCTCGGGCTTGCCGGCGTATTTGTCGTCGGGATCTTGCTCGACGCGGCGATTCCCAGCATCACGACGATGATTAACGAACGTTTGCCGGTGGCCGGGCTGCTGCGCAGCCGGGTTCGGGCATCGGCGGCCCTCCAGGTTGCCTCGACCTCGGTTGGCTCTCTGCTCGCCCTTGCGTACCCGGCGCTGGGAAATTGGGCTTTGCCTCTGTTCCTTGCCCCGCTCGGGGCGACGGCGTTTTCGTTCCGCCAGTTCGAAGCCATTCGCACGACCTATCTTCAAACTGTAAGGGCTCTGGCGAAGGTACCGGAGATGGCCGGCTACACGCAGCCCGGACATTCCATGCGCGTTGCGGCCCTGTCCGTGGAAATCGGCCAGGAGATGGGCGTGAACGCCCGTGACCTCGATGAGGTCGAGTACGCGGCGCTCCTGCACGACATCGGGCGCGTGAGCCTTCCCGATCCCGAGTCTGCCGGCGAGACCACCTACCGGCTCGAGCTTGCGCTCGTCGGTGCCGCAATCGTGGATCAGACCGGGTACCTGCCGCGTGTGGCGACGATGATCCGCCAGCAGCACGAGCCCTACCGCAGGCGCGGCGAAGACCAGAACAAGAACCTCGACGCAGGATCCAAGATCATCAAGGTCGCCAGCGCCTACGACGACCTCACCAATCCCGGAGGACTCGGCCGGTCCTCGTGGGACGCCCTGGAGCGCATGCATCTCGGAATGGCCTATGAGTTCGACCCGGCGGTGATTCAGTCGCTCACGCGCGTTCTCGAGAAGCGCGGAATGATCTAGCGCGGTCGGGGCTCCAGGACCGCTCGAATCCGCTCGAGAAGCTCTGAGGGCGCGGACCCACCGCATCGCTGCGCTAGGAGCTGTTTCAGCTCACGCTCGAAGCCGAGCCGCTTCGCGCACCCCACGCAGTACTCGAAGTGGGCCTCGATTTCGGCGCAGGTCAGCCCAGCAACCTCTCCGTCTAGGTAGAGGAAGAGCTTGGCTAGGACTTCTCGGCAATTCGTTTGGGCGTGGTCCATGGCTGGCCTTGGTCGATGAGGCCGTGCGACCTCCCGTACTCCCACAGCGCCTTTTGCAGCGCCCTTCTTCCCCGATGGAGCCGCGACATGACCGTTCCGACGGCGACCCCGGTGATCTCCGCGATCTCCTTGTAGGAAAAACCTTCGACGTCGGCGAGGATAACCGCGATCCGGAACTGATCCGGCAAGCCTTCGAGCGCTGCCGCGATCTCCGCGTCGGGGAGCCGCTCGAGGAATTCCTGCTCCGGCGACGCTCCGCCCCCCTCGGCCAGCAGATGGTCGAAGAGGGAAAAGTCTTCGGTCCGGTCGGCCGAGAGGGTGACCGGCTCTCGCCTGCTCTTGCGGTAGCGCGAGATGTAGGCGTTCGTCAGGATCCGGTACAGCCACGCCTTCAGATTCGTGCCAGGCTCGAATCCGGCGAATCCCTGAAATGCCTTGAGCGCGGTCTCCTGGAGCAAATCTTCCGCATCTGCCGGGTTGCGTGCCAGCCTCAGGGCGGCCCCGTACATGCCACCGAGGATGGGAAAAGCCTCCTCCTCGAACCGAACCAGCAGGTCAGAGGGGTCGCCGGGCCCCGCCCGCCGGATCCGTCTCGCGGCCACGGGGCTCACGATACGCGGCCCCAGGGACGGTGCGCCATCGGGATTTTGCACGACCTTGATTTGACCCCGGCGGGTCGGGGCTGGCACTCTCGACTGCGACCGACCCTCTTGGGCCCCCACCGCCCGCCGGTTCAGCGGCAAAAGGGTCGGGCTCCCCCGCGACGAACATGGGCATCGCCGTGTGAAGAGGAGGCAAGCCATCAGGGGAAGGATCGGAGCAGGGATCGCCGCCGTGCTGGTGGCGATTTTGGCGACCCCACCTGCCGGCGCGTCGGTGCAGGAAAGCTCCGTCCAGAGCCAGATCTTGGGGGTGCGTCAGACGCTGTCGGTGCTCGCCGGCCAGATCGAGCGCGCCGAACAGGACTTCCAGGAGGCTCACCAGCGGATCGCGCACCACGAGCGCGACCTCGAGCAGGCGAACAAGGAACTCGAGCCCTTGCGCGGAGCCTTCGGGCGACGGGCGGCAAAGCTCTACGTCATGGGCTCGTCCGGCTTTCTCGAGACCGTGCTCGTCACCGAGGACATCTCGGTCCTGACCGACCGGCTGAACTACCTCGATCAGGTCGCTGCGGGTGAGCGGGGGACGATCGAACGGCTTACCGCGGTTCGCCGCCGTGCCCGCACGGAGCGGCGGGCGCTCGATCGCGCCCTGTCCGATGCCGAAGCCGCGCGCGGCACGTTGACCTCCCGCAGGGCGCGGCTGGATACGCAGCTCGCCGACTACCAGCGGCTTCTCGACTTCATGAAGGGACAGCGCGCCGGGTTCCCGCGCGCGTCTCGCGGCGTCTCGGGCGGGTTTCTGTGTCCGGTGGGAGGACCTAGCGCGATCGCCAGCAACTACGGAGCGCCGAGGCCGGGAGGTGCGCATGCAGGCGTGGACCTGTCGGCTCGTTACGGTACGCCGGTCGTGGCCGTCCTGGCCGGCCAGATCGTTCAGATGCCCAGCGGCGGCTGGTGGGGCTACGGGATCATCCTGCGGGACCGGATCGGCAACGAATGGTGGTACGCGCACCTGTCGTCTCGCAACGTGACGGTAGGTGAGGCCGTCGGCGCCGGGCAGCCGATCGGCAACGTCGGATGTTCCGGGTCGTGCAGCGGTCCACACCTGCATTTCGAGTACCACCCCGGAGGCGGAGGGCCCGCCGACCCTTACCGGATCCTCGCTCAGGCCTGCTGAGACCGCTCTTCCCAGGCGTCCAGCAGTTGCCGTTCCTTCTTCTCCTCGAGTGATCCCTGCGGCCGCTCGGAGGCCGGGCGAGTTCTATCCCAGGACAAGGTGTCGCCGATGGTCTCGGCGACCGGCCGCGGCGCAAGCCCCTCCCCCATCGCCTTGCCGGCTGATGCCGTCATCGCCAGCGCGCCGCCCGGCTCGGACTCGGGGATCCACAGGGGGATTTCGCTCCAAGGCTGCGCGTCGTGCTCAAGGAGAAACTCATCGTCTAGCCACGCAAATTCGGCGTCACCGCCGACGACGTCCCAGCAGCGCTCAAGGAGCGCACCGAAAGGCATCGGCCTGCCGACGGCGTTGAAAAACCCGTGCAAGCGGCCGGATGCGTGCAGCATCCAGCGGCCGAGATCCCGGGCGTCGATGAACTGGACCGGGCGCTCCGGCCGCCCGGGGGCGAGCACGGTTCCCCCGGCGGCAATGCGACGCGGCCAGTACGGAAACCGATCCGTCGGGTCGTGCGGGCCGATGATGAGCCCGGGCCTGACGACGAGGGCGCGGTCGCCGAACGCCTCCACCACCTCGCGCTCGCAGAGCACCTTGAGCCCGCCGTAGGTGTCCGGCGTGACCTCCTCGACGCCGGGGCCGGCGGCCTCCACGAGCGCGGCCTCCTCACCGGCACCGGCGACCAAGTACGGCGCGTAGACCGACAGGCTGGAAACGAAGGTGTAGTGACCAGCGCGGCCGGCGAGCGCCCGGGCCGATGCCCTCACAACGCGGGGGAGGTAGCCACAGGTATCGACGACGGCGTCCCAGGTGCGGTCGCCGAGCGCATCCAGCCCCCCGTCGCGATCGCCCAGGATGTGCTCGGCTTGGGGGAACAGGTCGGGGTTGGTGAGGCCGCGATGGAACAGCGTGACCCGGTGATCACCGCCGAGGGCGGCGTCAACCAGGTGGCGTCCGACAAACCGCGTGCCGCCTATGACGAGCAGTTCCACGGCCGCTAGGCTATCGCGTGAATGACAGAAGGACTTCCGCGCCGTCTCGCCGAACCCCTGAAGATGCGCGAAGGAGCGCCGCGCCTCCTTCGGTCTCCATCCTTGAGTCGGGGCACGGGTGTCGTATCGTGTGCGCGTTCATGAATGACCTTCGGGCTCGGATACGGCTCTCGCTTGGCTCGGCGGACTCACGTACGCTCGCACCGGGTGTCGCCGGGTCAGATTGGGCGTGAAGGCCCCGGTCGAACTCCCCGAGGTCGCTGGACGGCTGAAGCAACGTGTCGCGGCCGTTCTCACCTCTCGGACAACTCGGATCCTCGGCACGATCCTCGGCCTCGGCGTCTTCGCTGTGCTCGTCGTGCGCTTCGTCGCCGTCGTTCGCGAGGGCGGATCGGCAGGACCCGTCCTCGGGGTCCGGTCCGTCACCTTCGGACTCCTCGGGTTCGGGCTGTTCCACCTCGGCGCAATCGGCTCCCTCCATGCCGTGGGTGGCACACCGGCAGGCCGCATCTGGGCGTCCTCCCAACTGGCGAAATACTTCCCCGCTCCGGGCGCGGCTCCTCTGGCCATGATCCGCAGCTCGATGCGGCGAGGGCACACCGGTCGGGGGGCAATCGTCCTCACGGCTCGTCATGCGAGCCTGCTGCTCGCCGCCGCCTTGCCCGTCGGCTCCCTCGCCGGTCGCTATCTCACCGGATCCCAGGCGGCCATCTCCGCCTCGCTGTTGTCGCTCCTCCTCTGCGCGGCCGGCGTCGCCACCTGGTGGATCTCGACACGCGGCCTCGATGTCAACGATCGCGTGGTGGCAGGCATGCTCGCCCTCGGAGCCTGGGCGTGCCTCGGTGGCTTGCTCGTCGTCGGACTGCACAACGGAGGACCCGCCGATCTCGCCCTCATCGGAGCGTTTCCCATTGCGTGGGCCGTCGGATACCTCGCGCTTCCGATCCCGGCCGGACTCGGCATCCGGGAGGCGGCGCTGGCGGTCTTCCTCGGGCCGGTGCTCGGCGAAGCCGGTGCGCTGTCCTTCGCGCTGACGACGCGAGCGCTTCACATCGCAAGCGACGGTCTGGTCGTCCTGCTCTTCTTCGGTCTCCATCCGCTCCGCAGGCTGGGAATGCGCGAGGGCCACATCGGCGACGAATGGTTGAGCATCCCCGACGACGCTGGATATGCTGAGCCGCCGTCCAAAGGGGGCGCATGAAGCTTCCGGTAAGCGTCGTGCGTGTTCGGACCGATGGGCCGGTCGAGACGCGCTCGGACAGATGAGACCGCCGGCGTTGGCCGCTCGATGAGCGAGATCGTCGCGAGCCCCGAAGTGGATGCCGGAGACCGACCATCGGCAAGGCGGCCCGTCGGCCAGCAGATCCCGCGTTCCCTCGAGCATGCCCTCATCGGGATCTCGATCGCGGTCGCGGCGTTCCTCGCCGCCGCCGTTCCCATCGCCATGCTCGGAGCGTTCCGAACCGCCGTCGTCGTGCCGGCTGCAGCCGCGACGACCGTCGTTATGTGGATCCTATGGTTCGGCGGCGAGCGCAGCTCCGTTCGAGCGCCCTTCATGTCAGGAGTGGCCGCAATTGCCGTGGTTGTGGTCTCTCTCGGCATCGGATCATTGAATGCGCGCTTCGCGGCCCAGCATGTCCTCGTCGATGCCGATCCCGGCGTGTACACCGTCAATGCCGAGATGCTGTCGAAGACCGGCAAGCTGACCGTCGACGGGATCCCGGCCGTATTCGGTCACGCCGCCGATCTGCGCTACGACGGCTCGGGTTACTCCTTCCACGGAGGCGACCGGATGTACCCTCAGTTCGTCCACGGACTTGCGACGATGATGGCGGCATCGCGTTGGGCGCTCGGCGAGGCCGCCATGCTGAAGGTGACAGCTATCCTGAGCGCGATCGGGGTCCTGCTCGTGTTCATGATGGCTTCGCGCCTCATTCCGTTGGGATGGGCAGCCGTCGTCGCGAGCGCCCTCGCGCTGAACTCGGTCCAGATGTTCTTCTCCCGCGACGCATACAGCGAACTCCCGACTCAACTTCTGTTGTTCGCCGGCCTGGCGATGATCTGGGATCTCATCGATCGCGGAGTCACGCGGAAGCGGCGCTGGTTCGTGGCTGGGGGGATGCTCGGGGCAACGTGCCTCCTTCGGGCCGACTCGTTCTATTACTTGCCGCTCTTCGTTGCGGCGCTCATCATGGTCGTCGCTATGGGACGGAAACGAACCGATCGATCTGTACTCGCGAAAGCTGCCGCTGCGGCCGCGGCGGGGATCCTGATCCCGACCGTGATCGCCGCCTACGACGGGTTCCGTTTCAGTCCGTCGTACTTCACGTACCTGACGCCGCGGCTCAAGATGGTCGGCGCCCTATTCATCGCGGTCGCCGTCATCGGGATCCTGTTCCTTCTTGCGCGGCCCCGAGAGGGGCCTCTCTTGAGGAATCGCGCGCTTGCCATGCTGCCGCTCGTGGCCTCGATCCTGATCGTCGGGTTCGCCGCCTACGGTTTCTTCATCAGGCCGCATGTGGAGAAAGCCATCTGGCCGGAGGGTTCCTGGCCTTCTTTGGGAGCGATCCAGCGAGCGGAAGGAGTACCGGTCGAGGTCACCAGATCGTACGACGAGCAAACGTTTCGCTGGCTGGGTTGGTATCTCGGTCCCGTGGTCGTGCTCGGCGGCATGGTCGGGTTCGCAGCTCGGATCCGTCGGGCATTCAAGGATGAGGAGGCTCGCGCGATGCCGTTCCTCATGCTCTTCGGCGCCACGATGTTGTTGTACACGTGGAGACTCAATGCAAACCCGGTGCATTACTGGTCGATGCGCAGGTTCCTTCCGATCGCGATCCCTGGTCTATTGATCGGCTTCGGAATACTCGTCGCGTGGGTGCTGCGCCGGGTCGGGGGAAGGACGACCGGTCGCATCGCGATCTCCTGCGCCGCGATCGTCGCCCTCCTAGCACCACCCCTCGCGATGTTGCCCGGTCGCGTGTTCGCACAGACCCAAGCTCCGCTGCTATCGGCTACGAAGACGCTGTGCCGTTCTCTTCCAGAGCCGGCCGCGGCACTGCTAGTGGGACGTTCGCCGATCACCAACGGACTTCCTCAGACGATCGAGGCCTATTGCGGCGTCCCGGCCGCTTCGACGACTCCCGACATCACGCCGGAGCGTCTTCGAGAGCTTGCTGCGATCGTCGCGCGCGGCAACCGGAACCTGGTTGCGATCAGCGCGGATCCTCTGTCCGCCCTCACGTCGCGGCTCGTTGTGGAAACAGATTTCGAATATGTGTTGCACACGCTCACACGGCTGCCCGAGAGGAAGTTCCGCTACCACCTGCGACTCTACGTCACTCCGTTAGAACCATGACGGTGATTCGCGGCGTTACGATGGTTGCTCATCGCCGACGACGCTGGGTATGCTGAGCCACCGTTCAAAGGGGGCGCATGAAGCAGCAGGCACCGCCGCGGGAAACCCCCGACGTCGTCGTCGGCAACTATGGACGAAAGTACGACGCGAAGAACCCGGCGGTGCGTTTCCTGACGAATCGCTGGGTAAACATCGTGGACGACGTCTTTCGGTCCGTGCATCGGGAGATGGGCACCACTATGAATCGTGCGCTCGAGGTCGGGTGCGGAGAAGGAGTGTTCGCCGAACGCCTCCATCGGCTCTGGCCCTCCGTCACCGCTTTGGATCTGCCCGACGCCGGGCTCCGGCGTGACTGGCAAGGCGTTCCGGGGCCGCATTTCCTGCACGCCAGCACCTACCAGTTGCCGTTCCCCGACACATTCTTCGACATCGTTGTCGCCATCGAGGTCCTCGAGCACGTAGACGAACCACGGCAGGCGCTCGACGAGATCTGCCGCGTGACGACTGGCCACATGGTGCTGAGCGTCCCTCATGAGCCGTTCTTTCGGGGATCAAACCTTCTTGCCGGGCGCTACGTCTCACGCCTTGGAAACACCCCGGGCCACGTGCAGAACTGGTCCCGGCGGGGCTTTCTTCGTTTTGTGTCCCAGGTAGCCGACGTCCGGGGGGTGTGGAGCCCGTTCCCGTGGACGGTCGTGTGGGCAACCCTTCGACCTTCGAGGTGACACAGCAACCAAGCACCTTCTCGGGATCCGTCCGCCCCAGTCGCCGGTCGCCGTGATCACCCGCCGGCTCGTCCTCGCAGCGTAGCGTCACGTGAATATCTCCGTGGGCCGCCGTGCGAGCGCGCTTCTGATTGCGGCGCTCGGAGCGAGCCTTCTCCGGTTTCACATTCACGGCGGCATCGCGGTCACGCGGGAGCTGAGTGACACGAAAACCGCTGGGTACGCGGACACGGTATATCGTGAGTCGGCCTGATCTTTCCGCACTTCATTTTGCTCGCCGAATCGGTGACATGGGCGCTCCTGGGCTGGGACGCCTTCCTGTCGCGCAGCGGGAGCGCCGAGGCCGACACCGCCAGCGAACCGTGACGATTGGCGACGTGATCGCCGGATGACCCAACCAGGCCTGGCAGTCGGATGATGGGGTGATCGGGTGCTGCCTTCCGGCCTTCACGGAACAGCAAGCTCGACATGGCAGGCGTGGGGCCGACCTCGCGGGGTTGATCGCCGACAATCCGGTCGAGACCAAAGTTAGGGGCTCATCACCCTGAACTCGGGGGCTGCTTGTGGGGTTGTTCGATCGACGAGTAGTGGGGACGGGACTTGAACCCGTTTCACGCGTGGATCACGGTGACATCTGGCAGCCCATCGAAGTCTGCGTCCGCGGTGACGAGCGTTGCGCCATGACGCTTCGCGGTCGCGTACACGAGGGAATCCGCCATCGCCAGCCTGCAGTCGAGCGAGATGTCGGCAGCCTCCAACGCGAGTGTCTCGTCAACCGGCACGATCGTGGCCCGGCGAAGTGCCGCCACCGCCTCGACAGCTCGCTCCTCGGATAGGTCGCGGCGGATCACCTTGTAGACCTCGTAGACTTCGATCACGCTCGCGACCAACGGCTCGCGTCCTTCGATGTAGGGCGCGAATCGATCCGCGAGCGGGCGATCGGCGAGGTATTCGATCCAGCCGCTCGAATCGACGAGGATCAGAGCCGGTCCTTCTTCTCGCGGATCCCCCGCCTGGACGTTCCCTTAGCAACGCCACGGAACCGCCGGATCGGCCGTTCTGGCACGAGATATATGATCCCGCCTTTGTCGAGCACCGTGAACCGCATCCCGGGCTCGAGGCTCATGCGCTCACGCGCCCTTCGCGGCAGGACCAACTGAAACTTGCTGGAAAGCGTCACGGTTTCCACGTCTTACGTTAAGGTAATCGATAGCCGATTCGTAGGTCAAGGGATAGCTCGGCCTTGAATCCGAGAGAGAGTAAATGAGCAAACGTGACCAATTGACTCTGAGGCGAGAAAGGGCGAACGCCCCGCGATTAACCTCGGGGCCTCACCCTGGTGCTGCGGTGATGGCAGGCGGCTTGCGTAGGTTATACTTCACGGTATGACTCACCGCGTCGGCGCCAAGGGGCAGGTCGTGATCCCCAAGGAGCTGCGAGACCAGCTCGGCATCGAACCAGGCGACGAGGTCAATTTCTGGCTCCACGATGACCACGTCGCCGTTTGACCCGCCGAACACCTTCGACCACTCCGGGGGCGGTTCCGGGGCTCGTCTCTGACCACGGAGCTCGAGCGTGAGCGCTCCGCCGACCGCGCCCGCGACGCGGCCGGGTGAACGTCGTCCTCGACTCGTGGGTAGTCCTCCGCTACCTGGAGGACGCCAGCCCTGCCGCAGAGGCCGTCAGCGATCTGGTCGGCCGGGAGAAGCCGCTGATTTCGTGGATCAACCTCGGTGAGGTCCACTACGTCCTGCGACGACTGCACGGCGACGACGCCGCCACCGAGACGGTTCGGGATC
>JBKKBZ010000130.1:0-3180 GCA_046713235.1 Actinomycetota bacterium
ATTCTTGTCGAGGGAGATTGTGTCGAGAGTTGTCCCTCTTCGTCAGCGCGGCGCATCCTTATCCTCGGGGACACCTCGGTCAAGAACTTTCGCGCGGCTTCAAGCGAAAGTCATCTGCGTCCGACTCGCCGTGGCGCGGACGCACGATGTGTGCCTCCGGCTGGTGATTTGCGTGCTGCGAGGGTTGTCGAAGCTAAGCGATAGGCACCCCCTAATCTCCATCGCGGCGTTCACCTTTCGGATCAGGCGATTGAGGCTGATGCTTACCCCACGCAGCGCTTCGGCCGAGGTTACTCCTGAAATGTTGCATTGGCGTCGGATAGTCAGGCGCGCGCTGGAAGTCTGTCGTCGATTTGATCCGAATCCGCCAACTCGGAGGAGGGCCCAACAACATCTCCGAGACGCACCCGCAGAATCGTCCGCACGCAAGCCCGTAAGTAACTACTTCTCCGTCACCGCCGTCACCCCCACCCCGGTCACGGTGACCGTATCGCAGACCGCACCCGCCCCCGGCCCGAAGCACCCCGGCAGGTTCTCTATCATGATCTTCCCCGTCTGAGGCCCGAGCCGCGTGGGTTGAATCTGACGCCGATGTTGGCCGGAACACCGCAGGCTCCCGCCGGGCAGTATCCGTAGGACGACGGCGCCAGGAAGTCTCCGTTGATCACCCGGATCAGCGTCTGCGGCGGCGCCGACTCGGGCCCAACGTCGCATCGAGGTACCGGTTCACCTCGGCGTCCACGAGCTCGGGCAGGATTGCGCGCATGCGGACCTGCACGGCATCCCGGAGCTTCACGTTGAGGAGGCCGTCCGTCGTGCCGCTCGCGTGTTCTCCTCCGCTTGCCCTTCCCGACCTTCTTCCGCCACGAGTAGTACGTGACCTCGGAAACGCCGAAGCGCTTCTGAACGGCCGCGGCGGTAAGCCCCTCCTTGCTCGCGGCGGTCAGGATCTTGCTCCATTGCTCCGGGGTGTAACGCTTGCGCGGCTTCGTCATCTTGGCCATCTCATCCTCCGTGTCAGAGCGGAACCGGCGTGTGCTCCCAGATGGCTGAAACTCAATCAGCCCTGTCATCGGGCATGCAAGTGCAGGTACTTGTAGAGGGAGCGCTCGAAATTCTTCTCGGTCTGGCAGGCGCGGGGGCGCCAGGCCTCGAGCTTGGAGATCACCACGCCGACCGAGTCCCACACCTTGAACCTCAACTTATCGAGGAAGCTCACGGTCATCTCCTCTGGAGATGATTCATCGATATTGCGTCTTGAGCGAGCCCCAGGTCACGCGCCGGGCGGGCGTGGGCAGCCCGCCGCCCGGTCCCCAAGCGCCGATCTCCCCCCCGCTGGTGCTGAAGGTCTTGAAGATCGAGCCGGGAGCGAGGCGAAAGTCGTTGGACACATAGTCGAGGTAGAAGGGGTTGTATGCGACGTTGTTGAGGCCGCACGAACCAGAGTAGGCGCAGTAGAAGTTGAAAGCGTTCATCCACGAGTCGCTGTAGTCCACGAAGCCGTAGGTGAAGAAGCCGTAGCCGTCGCTGTGCGTGGCGATGCAGTTGAGAGCGGCGTCGCCCGGATAGGTGGTGATCCCCGTCGAATTGCGGACGGCAGTGCAGTACTGGATCATCTCGCTTCCCGAGGTCGAGCAGACGACGCCGTAGATGTTGTCCCGTACCACCAGGTTGCGGGCGTTGCTATTGGGCTCCAGGGTCACGCCGGTTCCAAACCCCGCCACGGTAGTCGGCCACGGGTCGGTCGAATCCGGCGGGGCGGTCGAGACTCCAGGGCCGAGATTCAAACCCGTCCCAACGCCTCCGAATCTGCCGAACACCTCGCAACGAAGAATCGCGCCGGTCCCGCTCGGGAAGATGATCCCGTACGTACACCCGCTGACCAGGACATCCGTAATCTCCAGCCCGGCCGTTCCGCCAGCCTCTATGGCGGTGGCACAGTTGCTGAATGAGGAATGCCGGAGGCTCGGCCCCGATCCTCCCACGAAAACCATTCCCTTTGTCGCGCTTGTGATTGCAAGTTTCCGCAGACTCGAGGAGCTGTTCCAGAGCCGGATGAGCCCCCAGCTGCCCATGTCGGGGCTCGTGGAGACGAAGCGGATGCTGTCCCCGGCCGAGGCATCAGCACTCATCGTGCCCTTGACCTCGATCTCACAAAGCGTCGGATAGTCGCCACCACCCAAGGTGTCCCGATTGCTGGCGAAGCGAAGCGTCACGCCCGGCTCGATTGCCAGGGTTACGCCCGGCTGGACAATCACATCCCCGACCACGTCGTAGAGAGGCCCCGGCGGCGCGAACGAGAGCGTGCGATTCGAGGTGATGAAGCCGTAGAGAATGTTGGTGGTCGGCTGAGGGCCGGCGAGGGCAGGCGAGACGAGTGCGACCCAAAGGGCGAATGCACTGGCGTGAATGGATCGGTGGGCGATCACGGCGGCCTCCCAGTCGATAGCTCTAAGCGTGTGTTCTTGTACAGAATGTACATCCGCCACCATCAGAAATCGAGGCCATCCATCCCTGGACGGCCTCGTGACAAGTGCTATGCGAGGGACAGTTCCCTCCGAAAGAGCGATGAGAGACGGAGACTCCCTTCCATCTGCGCCCGGGGACCGGTGCCCTTCTGCACCTCGGTGAAGGCGTTGAAGAGTGACCAGGCGGTGCGCGGCGTGAATTCCTCGTGCTTCGGCTCCTCCCATGCCTCGATCACCTTCGGCAGCCGCGATGCGGGCACGACGTTCGCCTTGACCGCCTCGACCATGAGGTGATGGGCGTGGGCCGGCGGTAGCTCGCGGACCTTCATGGCCGCGATCTCGCCGTCCGTCCGCTCCCGCATGGACGAAACCTGCGAGAGCATCCGGTAGATCAAGTCCGGGAGATCGCGGAACACGTTGACCGTGTGCTTGCGATGCATCATCACCTCGCCGCTGAAGGCGAGGTTGTCGCAGACGAAAGTGCGACTTCCAGAGCAGCAGGAAAGTGCCAGGGACCGATCGTAGGACGACCTCAGGCCGATCGCTAGGGCGTAGTCTGCGGCTGGCTTACCATTCACACAGGTGAGAACCCCGAACATCTGGCCTCCCTCCCGCGCCAGGGCGAACGCCGAGGACTGGACCGTGAGGCCGAAACGTGGAACGTGCAGCTCGATCTCCTCGATGAAGCGGCCATACGGGACCGGGTGATAGC
>JBKKBZ010000131.1:0-8009 GCA_046713235.1 Actinomycetota bacterium
CGGATCCGGGCCACCGTCCACGAGCATCGTCGCCCCTCCCGGCGCGCGAACCAGAATCGCGTCACCTTGGCCGACGTCGAGCGCCGTTACTTCGAGCCCCGACGGTCCACCCGCGGTGAGCGCGACCCCCCAAACGTTCGCGGCCACGAGCACGCCGGCGACAATCATCACTGTTGCCGCGCGCGGGGGACGCCGAATGCGTGCGGCGCGTATCGCGAGCACGAGAAGCCCGCAAACGACGAGGCCTCCCAGCACACCCGCCGGCGTGCCGATCGATGCGTAGGGCGCGCGCGCAAAGAGGCCGGCCACCGAGGCCATCCACACGAGGAAGGGCCGGGCGAGAGTGGCACACGCCACGCCGAACCCCGACCACAACGAGCCGGCGGCAGCCCCGGCGAGTCCGAGAATGGTTGCCGGTCCCACGGCGGGAACCACGAGCACGTTTGCAACGAGAGCGACCAGCGACACGGAGTGGAACGTCAGCGCGATCAGCGGCGCGACGGCGAGCTGCGCGGACAGGGTGACCGCGAACGCGCCGCCGATCCGGCCGGGGAATGCGGCGTTCAGGCGCGGTCCCAGCACGAGAATGCCGAGTGTGGCCAGGGCGGAGAGCTGAAACCCGATCGTGTGCACGATGAACGGATCCAGCGCCATCAGGGCGATCGCGGCCGCGGCGAGGGCGGTGAGGCCCTCGCGACGCGACCCCAGTGCCACGCCGAGAAGGCCAACGGCTCCCATCGCTCCGGCCCGGAGCACGCTCGGCTCAAATCGCGTCACGGCCATAAACGCGAGCAGTGCGAGGGCTAGGACGGCCACGGACACTCCCCGTCGCGCACGGAACGCGCTGAGAATGACTGAAAGCGCCCCAAGAAACATGACGACGTTTCCCCCGCTGACGGCCAACAAGTGCGTGAGACCGGTCGCGCGGAAATCGGCCTCCACCTTCGGATCGAGCAAACTCGTGTCGCCCACCGTCACGCCGAGCAGGAGCCCGCCTTCGCGGGGAGGAAGCCGGCCGGCCGGACGGGTTACCGCCGCGCGCCCCGCCCGGCCGATTACGTCCAGCGGTGCCGACGGCCCGGTCAGCCGCTTCAGGCCGTCGGGGCGGACGTAGCCACGGGCCGCCACGCCGTCGCGCACGAGGCGACGTGCCGCCCTCCGGATTCCCGGGTCTGCGCTTCGCATCGACACCGGCGCGAGTCGTGCTTCGACGCGAACGCCGTCGCCGGCGCCGAGCCGAACAGGCGGGGGCGGACGCACCACGACCAGCACGCGTTCGCGCACGCGCAGGGAGCGCCCGCCCACGGTCGCACGCGCGACGCCGAGCCGGAACCGAAGGACGCCGTCGACGGATCGCCCGTCGCCCAGGACCCGGCCGTGCAGCACGGCGTCGGCTCCTTTCCGCGCCGCCCGGCCGAGCGCAGTCCGCTCCAGGGATTCCAGGCGGCTCCCCGCCAGTGCCCATCCGAAAAGCAGAGCGGCGGCGACCACTGCGCCGACCCGCGCCGGGTCGCTTCGGCGCACGGCTCCCCACCACAGTGCGCCGGCGGTCGCAAGCCAAAGCAGCACGAGCACAACCGGCTCGTGCGAAAGCACCTCTCCCGCCAGGACGCCGGCAGCCATCGCGACGGCGATCGGGTAGAGCTTGCCTGCACCGCTCACACCGTCACGAGATCCTTGAGCGACTCGAAGCGCTTCTGCCCGATACCGTCGACCTTCAGCAGATCACGCACATCGCGAAACGGTCCCTTCTCCGTGCGGTAGTCGACGATCCGCTGCGCAAGCACCGGTCCAACTCCCGGCAACCCCGCGTCGAGCTCCGACACGCTTGCCGTGTTGAGGTTGACCTTGCCGCCGCCGGCCGAGGATCCCCCGGAACCGCCCGCGGCGGCCGCCGGCGGGGCTTCACCCTCTCGCGGGACGTAGAGCTTCGATCCGTCGGTGAGCGGCTGCGCGAGGTTGAGGGCATCGAAATCGGCGCCGGGTGCCGGCCCGCCGGCGCGTTCGAGCGCGTCTATCACCCGCGAGCCTTCAGGGAACTCGTATACGCCGGGCGACCGAACGGCCCCGGCGACGTAAACCACGACCGGGGCACCGCTCGGCTCCGTCGACGGCCTGGAGGCCGCGGGAGCCGGCACCGAGCCGGCGGTTTCGCTCCGCGGCAGGGCGCGGACGAACGCGATGCCGGCTCCCGCACCGATCACCGCGACAAGCGCCGCCAGCGCGACAAGCTCGCGCGGGTGAAACGACGGGACCTTCGCGAGGCGCTCGCGCCAGGCTCGTGGGTGCTCGAGCGCGGCGCGCGCCTCGGCAACCCACGATGCTGCGCGCTCCTCCTCCTCGGGCATGGCTTCCTCGACCATGGGAAGGACGCGCACACAAGCAGCGCGGCCGCCGACGCTATCAGGCCGGGCCGGTGGTCAACGAAAGGCGGAAGATTGCGCGGGAAGGATCTTTCGAGGCGGAAAGATTGAACCGGCCGCTCTCGTGCTCAGTGGAGGTGGCGGTATTCGTCGGGTGTGACGACGTGCGAGTCGGTCTCGCGGTGTGCCTCGTAACCGTGCGGCTCCCAAGGATCCACGTGAACGTCGACCTGCACAACGCCGGTGACGTCGTGAAGTATCGCGTGATGGACCCGCTCCCCCACCTCGTGCGCACCTGCCAGTGACAGCTCGCCGTCGACCGCGACGGTAACGACGACGTAGAGCGAACGCCCGGCCCAGCGGGCCTGAATGCGTCCGCACGACACAACGCCCTCCACCCGGGTGCAGGACGACACGATCCGGTCGACCAAGTCGGGATCGATAGCGTCGAGCAAACGGGCGAGAACGTGGCGCGTTGCATCGAAGGCCACGAACGCGATCGCGATCACGACGATGAATGCGGCAATGGGGTCCGCCTGCTCGAAACCGGCGGCGGCGAATCCCAGTCCGATCACCGCGGCGATCGACGCCAGGGAATCGGTCGCCGCGTGCTTTCCGTCGGCAACCAGCGGCTCGCTGCCGATCTTTCTTCCGGTGCGCACCTTGTAAGCGGCTACTGCTCCGTTGGCCACCGCGCCGGCCGCCGCGGCGGCGACGGCGATCCCGACGTGGTCAACTGAATGATCGCCGACAAGCTTGCGCACCGCCTCGAACGCGGCGAAGGCGGCGCTACTCCATATCACCAGAACTACGAGCACTCCTCCGAGATCCTCGAGGCGTGAGTACCCGAAGGTGTAGCGTCGGTCGGCAGCCCGCCGGGAGCCCTTGAACGCGAGGAACAGGGCGACCGTCGTAAGAACGTCTCCGAGGTCGTCCAGTCCGGCCGCCAGCAGCGCGACGCTGCCGGTGATCGCCGCCACTGCGAACCGGAGCACGGCGGATCCGAACAGGATTAGCGCCGACAAACCGATCACGCGCAGGCCCTTTCGCGTTGCCTCTGGACCCGTGACGGCCGTGACGTGGTGGCCTCCGCCCACAGCGGATCACCTCAGAACGATGTTGACCAGCTTGGGAACGACCACGACGACGCGCGCGACTTCGGCGCCTTCGACCATCGCGCGGATGCGCTCCAGACCGAGCGCCGCATCGCGCAGCTCGTCCTCGCCGATGGCGGGAGCAACCTGGATGCGCTCGCGGAGCTTGCCGTTTACCTGGACGACGCAGGTCACCGTCTCCTCGATGAGCAGCGCAGCGTCCGGCTCCGGCCACGGCTGCCGGTGTACCGACCCGTCCAGGCCGAGGCGGTGCCACAGCTCCTCGGTCACAAACGGCGCCATCGGCGCCAGCATCCGCAGCAACGCACCGGCGGCCTCGGCGAAGGACGGCCGGTCCTCGGGATGTGCCGTCATCTCGTTGGCCAGGGTCATGAGCTTCGCCACGGCGGTGTTGAAACGGAACCGCTCGAAGGAATCGGTGACCGATTCGATCGTGTGATGGGTGATACGGCGAAGCGCAGTGTCCGCCTCCGGATCGGGCGCGCCGGCGATCCGCTCGCGGTTTTCCAGGACGAGGCGCCACACGCGGCCCAGCCAGCGGTGCGCGCCCTGCGGCGAGACGTCGGCCCAGTCGATGTCGTCCTCAACCGGTCCGGCGAACAGCATCGTCAATCTCATCGAGTCGGCGCCGTGCTGCTCCACGAGCGGCATCGGCTCGGCGATGTTGCCCTTGCTCTTGGACATCTTCGCGCCGTCCATGATCACCATGCCCTGGTTGAGCAGGTTGGTGAAGGGCTCGGTAAACGCCACGAGACCGAGGTCGAACAGAACCTTGGTGAAAAAGCGCGAGTACATCAAATGAAGGATCGCGTGCTCGATGCCGCCCGTGTACTGGCTCGCCGGCATCCACGTCGCGACTGCGTTCGGATCGAACGGCCGGGTGCCTTCGGCCGGCGAGCAGTAGCGCAGGAAGTACCACGACGAGTCGACGAAGGTGTCCATCGTGTCGGGGTCGCGCTTCGCCTGCTCGCCGCACCGCGGACACGAGACCTTGGTGAATCCCTCGTGCGTCGCAAGCGGGGATTCGCCCTGCGGAGTGAATTCCACATCGTCGGGGAGCAGCACCGGCAGTTCGTCGTCGGGCACCGGCACCTCGCCGCAGGTCGGGCAGTGCACGATCGGAATCGGACAGCCCCAGTAACGCTGGCGCGAAAGCAGCCAGTCGCGCAGCCGGTAGTTCACCGAGCGCTTGCCGGTTCCTTCCTTCTCCAGCCAGTCGATCACGGCGTCTATCGATTCAGGCGACGGCGTGCCGTCGAACGGTCCGGAGTTCACCATGACACCCTCGTGCGGCCAGGGCTCGGTCATGGCGCCGGAGTCTCGGGGCGCTCCGGCATCAGGCGCGATGACGATGCGGACCGGCAGCTCGAATTGTTGGGCAAACTCGAAGTCGCGCTGATCGTGCGCGGGGACGCCCATGATCGCGCCGGTGCCGTACTCCATAAGGATGTAGTCGGCGGCCCACACCGGAACGGGCTCGCCGTTGACGGGATTGACGGCGTGCGCGCCGAGGAATACCCCATCGCGCCGGCGGCCGATCGCGGTACGCTCGATCTCGGTTTCCCGTCCGACCCGCGCGAGGAACTCAGCGAAGTCGTCTTCGTATCGCGTGCCCCGGACGAGCCGGCGCGCCAAGGGGTGCTCCGGAGCCAGGACGAAGAACGTCACGCCCCACAGGGTGTCCGGACGCGTCGTGAAGACCGGAATCTCGTCGCCGGTCTCCTCGATCGTGAACACGACCTCTGCGCCTTCGGAGCGCCCGATCCAGTTTCGCTGCATCGTCAGCACGCGCTCGCTCCAGCCCTTCAGCTCGTCCATGTCGTCGAGCAGCCGGTCGGCGTAGTCGGTGATCTTGAAGAACCACTGCACGAGGTCGCGCTTTACGACGACGGCGTCGCAGCGGTGGCACCGACCGTTGATCACCTGCTCGTTGGCCAGCACCGTCTGGTCGTTCGGACACCAGTTCGCCGGCGCCGCCTTGCGGTAGGCCAGGCCTTTTTCGTAGAAGCGCAGGAACAGCCACTGGGTCCAGCGGTAGTAGTCCGGGTCGGAGGTGTTGAACGTCCTCGACCAGTCGAACGAGATCCCCAGGCGCTTGAACGAGGCGCTCTGCTGCTCGATGTTCGCGTAGGTCCACTGGCGGGGGTGGATGCCGCGCTTGATCGCGGCGTTCTCGGCCGGCAGTCCGAAAGAGTCCCAGCCGATGGGATGCAGCACGTTGTAGCCCTTCATCCAGCGGTAGCGCGCGACGGCGTCGCCGATGGAGAACGCCTCCATGTGGCCCATATGCAGGTCCCCGGATGGGTACGGGAACATGTCGAGCGCGTAGAAAGGCGGGCGGACGTCGCCGGGGCTACCGGCGGCGTACAGGCCGTCGGCCACCCACCGCTCGGCCCAGGCGGGCTCGAACGACGCGGGGTCGTAGCGCTCGGGCTGCTCGCTCATAGTTGAGGCAGTCTACCGGCGGCCGCGGAACGCGCCCGAGGTTATGTGATTGGGAGTGGAGGAAGGCTACGAGCGGTGGCGTTCCCACAGGGCTCGGCACGAATGGGTATCACCCAGGATGGTGAGATAGCGATTGTCTCGGGAGCCTGGATCCCACCAGCTGATGATGTAGACCTCGTGCTCGGAGTCGATGAAGGCGTTGTCGGTCTGGAACAGCTTCAGGCCGGTGCAGTCGGCCACGACGAGATGCAGCGGCGTCCTCGGGAGCACCTGCGGCGCGGGATGGTCGACACCGGTGTCCCCGATGAGCCGGATGTCGCGCCCGAGGACGTTGGGGACGGGCCGTTCCCACACATACGCTTCTGCAGGTGAAGGACTCGTTGCGGACGAAGGCGCACTCCGGGTGGCGTGCCTTCCTGGGCCGCCTGCACAAGCCGTGGAAGCCACCGCAATCACGAGGACCACCGGCATCTTGCGCATGTCGTGCACGGTAGCCGGGGGCGTTGGAACCAAGCCATGCCCGTTCGGCCATGTCGTCCGCCCGCAGGGCACTCGGGCTGCTCACACGCATGCCAATGGTAGAATCGGACCCGCCTGGGGCTGTAGCTCAGTTGGTAGAGTGCCACGATGGCATCGTGGAAGTCAGGGGTTCGAATCCCCTCAGCTCCACTTGACCGGACCGTATCCGAACCGAATGAGGCTGGACGCATCCCTCCGTCTTGTGGTATGATACTAGAGTTCATACTCGGAGGGTTGTGATGGCACGACGGACTTTAAGTCTTCCAGACAGCATCGAGGAATTGGTGCGCGAGAAGGCTGGCGCGGGAGAATCCTTCTCTGCCGCAGCGGCGAGGCTGATCCAGGCAGGGGCCCGAGCAGGTGGCGATAAGCGGGCGCCTCGTTATGTCGCTTCGGGGAAAGGACCTCGCGATCTCGGACGTATGGCGGAGCGCTATCTGCGAGAGCCCACGACCGCCCGGTGAAGGTCGTCGCGGACACCGGACCTCTCGTCGCCGCGGCGAACGTACGCGATGAGGCTCACGGATTGGCAGCTGCGCTCGTGACGGAACTAGGTCGAGACCTCGTCGTCCCGGATCCGGTAGTCGTTGAAGCAGACCATCTCCTTCGATCGAGGGTGGGCACTCAGTCCGCCCGGCTGTTTCTGGCGGCCTTGGTCGACGGCGAGCATCAGGTCGGCTTCTTGACGCCGGCCTTATTGCGGCGCGCCGCCGAGATCGACCAGCGATTCGCTGAACTCGACCTCGGCCTCGCCGACGCGTCGGTGATGGCTTACGCCGAGCGACATCGACTTCCGATCCTTACCTTCGACTTCAAGCATTTCAGGGCGACGAAACCTACGCGCGGCTACTGGCGACTCGTCGTCGATGAGGCTCGGTATCAAGAGGCGACGGCGAGATGAGCGGAGAGTGGTTCCCGCACCGGTCTGTTAAGACCACCAGACGTCGCTTATCAGAACCGAGGGGCGTCAGTCGTCGTGCGACGTGACGATTCTCATGCTGTTCATGATGCCCGACCGGTGTGACAACCACGGCTACTGAGTCGCGCGAAGCATCGGAGGGCGCAGCTCCGTTGCCTTCCCTTTACGGTACAGCTCCGCCGGCCGCCCACCCACGTCGGACGGAACAACCCTCTTGCGCGCAGGGCGCACGAAGTCCTTCGTCCCCAGCACCTTCCTGCGAAAGTTCGCCGGGTCCAGTTCCCGGCCCCACACCGCCTCGTAGGTCGCGCGCAGTTGCGACAGCGTGAACGACTGCTCGAAGAACGCCGTCGCGAGCGATGTGTGCTCGAGTTTGGCTCGCGCCCGCTCGACGCCGTCGACGAGGATCTGCGCGTGGTCGAACGCGAGTTGGTCTTCTTTGATCGAGTCGACACTCCACACCTGAGCACGCGCCGCGTCCGTGCCCGCGTGCGGGGTCGCAAGGTTGGGCAACAGCCCAAGATAGGCAACCGTCACCACGCGCATGCGCGGGTCACGATCTGGATCGCCGTAGGTCTGCAGTTGCTCGAGATGCCCGGCAGGGGCAGCGATCCCGGTCTCTTCGATCAGCTCCCGGCGTGCGGCCTC
>JBKKBZ010000132.1:0-20815 GCA_046713235.1 Actinomycetota bacterium
CGCTCCCCCCCCCCCCCCCCCCCCCCCCCCCCCCCCCCCCGGCGGCGGGCGCCGCCCCCCCCCCCCCCCCCCCCCCCCCGCCAGGTTGTGCTACCAGCCGGTACCGACGTCTGCGCTGAAGGTCTCACCGGCGCAGGTGGCGTCGGTGCTCTTCGCGTAGTACGTGCCTGCCGCCGTTTTGCCCTCGTACGCGAGAGTGACATTGCGGGCGAGGTCCATCAGGCAGTACCAGGTGCCCGACTTGCTCTCGCTTCGCAGCAGCACGCCGTTGTTGCCGCCCTCGAGCGACTCGACGAGCACACCGCGAACCCAGCCGTCGTCGACAGCGAAGTCCAGGCTCGACTCAATCGCCGTCAGGTTGGCGGCCACGTTCGTGTACGCCTGTGTGTCCACGTAATACGTCTTCTCTGCGGTCAGGGCGTTTCGCAGGTTCGACTGCGACTGCTTGTCCTGAGCGCGCTTTCTGGCTCCCAGGAAGGTCGGGATGGCGATCGCGATAAGAATGGCGATGATGAGGACGACCACCATGAGCTCGATGAGGGTAAATCCACCCTCGTCCTTCCGGGACAGCCTCTCGTTGATACGGATGAACATGTACTGCGCCTCCTTACCCGGAGTCCATCTCCGTCGAGGTTGTGTATCGGCTGCACGAGCCGGTCCTTGAGGGACGGGTTGCGCGTTTCCGAAAAAGGGTGCGGAAGATGAATCCCGGTCGCTAGTGGTCTGGCCCTTCGGGACTAGACACTGCGCCGGGATCCTCGTACGGGCATGACGCATGGGGAGACGGCAAGGCGCCGGGGGGATGGCGCCTCGCCGCCTTGGGGGGCTCTGTTACTGGATCAGGTTGATGATGTTGAACATCGGAAGATACAGCGACACGACCATCCCACCGACCACGATGCCCATGATTGCGATGAGCACCGGTTCGATGAGCGAGGTCAGCGCCTCCACCGTCGCTTCGACCTCCTGGTCGTAGAAGTCCGCGATTTTGGTGAGCATTGTGTCCAGAGCACCTGTTTCCTCCCCAACGGCAATCATCTGGACCACCATGGGGGGGAAAACGCCATGACGTTCCAATGGGCGCGCGATGCTCTCCCCATCCTTGACCGACGCTCCAACCTCCGTCACGGCACGCCCGACCACGACGTTGCCGCACGTCTCCCGCACGATGTCGAGGGACTGCAGGATCGGCACACCGGATCGCAACAGAACCGAAAGGGTTCGCGAGAAGCGCGAGAGGGCGGTTTTGTGAACCAGAGTCCCGAAGACCGGCGCCCGAAGCTTGAAGGCGTCCCACACAGCCCGCCCCCGATCGGTGCCGATCCAGCGCTTGAGGGCAACCCCGCCGCCGATCGACAGCCCAAACACCACGAACCAGAGTTTCTTCATGACGTTGGAGGCACCGATCAGAATCCGGGTCGGCAGGGGAAGCGTGCTGCCTAGCTCGCCGTACAAGTTGGTGAACATCGGTACTACGAAGACCAGCATGGCGACGAGGATGATCATCACGAGGGCAAACACGACGACCGGATAGGTCATGGCGCTTTTGATCTTGTGCCTGAGCGCGACTTCCTTTTCGAGCGCCTCGGCCAGCCGGATGAGCACGCCGTCGAGCACACCTCCGGCCTCGCCGGCCCGGATCATCGCGACGAAGAGCCTGTTGAACACCTTGGGATGGCGCGCCATGCCTTGAGAGAGCGAGTCACCCTTCTCGACGTCGCTGCGCACCTCGCCGATGACCGCGGCGAAGCGCTTGTTCTCCGTTTGATCGGCCAGGATGTTGAGGGATCGCAGAAGCGATAACCCGGAGTTGATCATCGTCGCGAATTGGCGCGAGAACACTGCGAGATCCTTGCCCTTGGCGACCTTGGCCCAGGGAAGATGGAGTTCCTTCTTGCCGAGATTGCTCTTCTCCGCCTGGATCAGCAAGGGTGCGAATCCCATCTCGCGCAGCTTCAAGGCCACCGCCGCCTGACTATCGGCCTCGAGGCTGCCGGTCAGGAGCTTCCCGGCCCGGTCGCGCACCTGGTAGGCAAAGGTCGTCGCCACGTCAGCTCCTTCCCGCCAGCTTGGTGAAATCCTCGACGTTGTGGCAGCGTTCGAGTCCAAGCTGGAAGGTGATCTTGCCGCGCTTCACCAACTCGGCGAGAGACTGATCCATCGTCTGCATGCCGTATTTCGCTCCGGCTTGCATCGACGAATAGATCATGTGGGTCTTGCCTTCGCGAATCAGGTTACGAACTGCCGGGGTAGCGACAAGCACCTCGATGGCGGCAACGCGCCCGGTACCGTCGGCCGTCGCCAGCAGCTGTTGTGTCATGATGCCTTGAATCGTGGCGGCGAGCTGGACTCGCACCTGCTGCTGCTGGTGAGGGGGAAACACGTCGACGACGCGGTCGATCGTCTGGGGCGCATCCTGCGTGTGCAGGGTTGCGAAGACGAGGTGACCCGTTTCGGCGGCCGTCAGGGCCGTCTGGATCGTTTCCAGGTCGCGCATCTCCCCGACGAGAATAACGTCCGGATCCTGCCGCAACGCATGCTTGAGCGCCTGAGCAAACGACCGGGTGTCCGTGCCGACCTCTCGCTGGTTTACCACCGCGCGCTTGTGATGGTGCAGGTATTCGATGGGATCCTCGACGGTCATGATGTGGTCGGAGCGCTCGCGGTTTACCACATCGATGATCGACGCGAGGCTGGTGGACTTCCCCGACCCCGTCGGTCCGGTCACGAGGACGAACCCGCGCGGGAGCCTCGCAAAATCGGCCACTTGAGGTGGAAGCCCGAGCTCTTCGATCGACCGAATAGTGGTCGGGATCAACCGAAACGCCGCGCCCATAGCGTCGCGCTGAAAGTACACATTGACGCGGAAGCGAGCCTTGCCCGGCAAGGAATAGGCAAGGTCGAGCTCGAGGTCTTCCTCGAGCCTTTCGCGCTGGCGCTGGGTGAGGATGCCGTAAACCAAACGACGAATCTCAGCCGGCTGCAGGATCGGATACTCGGTGAGTTGCCCCAGCGAGCCGTGGACGCG
This sequence comes from Actinomycetota bacterium, assembly GCA_046713235.1. Classification (GTDB taxonomy): domain Bacteria; phylum Actinomycetota; class AC-67; order AC-67; family AC-67; genus JBKKBZ01. Next base: position 3,029 of record JBKKBZ010000132.1, read on the forward strand.
GAGCGTCGGGGAAGTTCCTGCCGTGATATGCAGGTCGGACGCTCCGTCGTCCACGACGCGCTCGAGCAGCTCGGCAAGGTGCAGTTCTTTTTCGTCCGCCGAGGGAGGCTCCGCCTCCGCCGTCTCGCGCAGGATCTCTTCTTCCAAAGAGGGTTTGCGCGCCACCGCATCATCGAGGGCCGTCGAGATGTATCGCTTCACGGCGAGGGCGGGGTGAATCTGGAATCCCGTTGCCGCTTGGATCTCCTTGACGGCTGCGAGGTTTGTCGGCTCGCCCATCGCCACGACCATATTGATGCCGTCCACGGCGACCGGGACGGCCGACAGTCTGCGGGCCGTTGGCTCCGGCAGCATCGCGACGAGGTCGGGGTCGAGCCTTCGGCCGTTCAAGTCGACGAAGGGGACACCGATCTGGTGTGCCACGGCCTCGACGAGAGCGCTTTCCTCAACGGCGCCCATTTCCACGAGGACACGGCCGAGCGGCCGGCCGGTCTCCTTTTGCCGGTCGAGCGCGTCTTGCAGCATCTCCCTGGTCAGAAGGCGCTGCTCGACGAGAATCTCTCCAAGGGAACGCGTCATCAAGTCCCTTTCCCGTCCAGGTGCATCGATGTGAGTCTCGGCGCGCCCAAGGAGTCCCTTTACCGCGTGCAGGGAGAGGACGGGATTTTTGCACATGGAGCCCGACACGACGGGCGATAGCGTGACGAAACGCTCACACGATCACCCGCATGATCTCCTCGACAGAGGTCTTGCCTTCGAGAACCTTGCGGATCCCATCGTCGCGCATCGGGGTCATTCCCTGGGCGCGGGCGACGCGCGCGATCTCCTCCGACGATCGCCGTTCGGCAGTGAGACGCTCGATCTCTTCGGACTTCAGCATGACCTCGTGGACGGCCATTCGGCCCCGATACCCGGTCTTCGAGCAATGAGAGCAGCCCACCGCACGGAACAGCTTCGGGACGTCGCCCGCGACGGGGATCTTGGCCTCGAGCAAAGCCTCCTCAGTGGGGAGATAGGGCTCCTTGCAGCGCTCACACAAGATACGAACGAGTCGTTGCGCGAGCACGCAGTCGACGGCCGAGGAGACGAGGAACGGCTCGATGCCCATCTCGTTCAGCCGGCTGATGGCCGACGGCGCATCGTTCGTATGCAGGGTTGACAGGACGAGGTGTCCGGTCAGCGCCGCCTCCACGGCAATTTGCGCGGTCTCGCGGTCGCGGATCTCGCCGATGAGCACAATGTCGGGGTCGGAGCGCAAGATAGACCGCAGCGCGCTGGCGAATGTCAGTCCGGCTTTCGGGTTAACCTGGATCTGGTTGACGCCCGCGAGGCGGTACTCGACCGGATCCTCCACGGTAATTATGTTGCGATCCACGTCGTTCAGAATGTTCAGGGTCGCATAGAGGGTCGTCGACTTGCCCGATCCGGTCGGCCCGGTGACGAGAATCATCCCGTAGGGCTTGAGGAATGACGATTGGAATCGGCTGAAATTGTCGTCGGAGAAACCTAGGTCTTGCAGTTTCATCAGAACGCTGGATTTGTCGAGAATTCTGACTACTACCTTCTCGCCGTTCACGGTGGGCAAAGTCGCGACGCGCAGATCGATGGCCTTTCCGCCGACGACCAGACCTACCCTGCCGTCCTGCGGGATCCGGCGCTCGGCGATGTTGATGTCGCTCATGATCTTGAGCCGAGAGATCACGCCGGCCTGAATCGACTTCGGCGACCGCATCACCTCGTGCAGAACCCCATCGATCCTGTTGCGGATCCTGATGTCCTTCTCTTGCGGCTCGATGTGGATGTCCGACGCTCTTTCGTTCACCGCCTGAGTGATGAGCATGTTCACCAGCTTCACGATCGGCGCCTCTTCGACGAGGTCCCGCATGTTGGCCAGCTCGTCGGCGTCCGTCTCCTCGGCCGCCGCCTCAGCCGCCACATCGGCAACGCTCTCGTCCATTCTGCGCATGCCGGCAAGGGCATTTTGGATGTCGCTCTTGGTGGCGACGACCGCCTTGACCTCCATGCCGGTGATCGTCCGGATGTCGTCGATGGCAAAGACGTTCGCCGGGTCGCTCATCGCGACGACGATCTTCCCGTCCTCGAAAGCAATGGGGATCGCGAGGTAGCGCCGGCACAGGCCCTCGGAGATGACCGACGAAGCGATCGGGTCGATTTGGATCTCGCCGAGATCGACGAACGGAAGCCCGATCTGCTTGGCGAGCGCGGAGACAAGCCCGGATTCGGTGACGAGTCCCAGTTCGAGCAAGGCGCGCCCCAGCGAATGCCCGGTGCGGGCTTGTTCGGCCCGGGCAAGCTCCAGCTCCTCCGGTCCGATCACATCTTCGGCCAGAAGAATCTCGTCGAGTTGTGCTCGCCGTGCCATGGCTTAAGCTCGGCCCTCCCCGCTGTGGGCCCGCGGGATCAGTATTCCCCGGACGGCGTCAATCGCCTGCCCTACATCTATCGGCCGGGACCTCCGAAACTATAGGAGGCAGCCCAAACCGGCTCAGGCCGGGGAGCCCTCGGACAGCTCCCGCAGGAGCACTGAGGGGTCGAGATCCCCCTCGTCGCGCGCCCGGGCAAGCCGCCGGATCTTCACCGCAGGAGTCCCCTCGGCGTGGTGGCCTTTTCGCGTCTCCTGGTCCGGGGTAACCGAGGGGGACTGCCGGGTCGAGAGCTCGAGCAGCCCGCTCTCGACCAGCTCCAGGAGAAGGCTGCAAGCCTCGAACTCGCTCATTCCTGCGGCCACCGCCAGCTCGATCGGGCGCCGTCCGCCGGCAAGAACGACGACGCGCCAGGCCTCCGGGCTCAGCTCGCCCTCCGGCGGGGCGAGGGGGGCGACGGAGATCGCCTCGTCGGGCGGAATAAGTTCTCGAATGCGCTGCCAGGCGACCCGGCGCTCATCCACCAGCTCGAGGAGATCTGGGACGTCCAGGTCCAACCGCCGCTCTCCAGCCGACTCCTCACGGAAGCGAAAGGTTCCCAAAGTAAGGTCGAAGGACTCGAGGGCGGACTCCAGGGGGTCGCCCGCGCGCCCCTGCGCGTCGACGAGCCGGCCGGCGTCGAAGACAAGGGCGCTCGTTCCGGTCGTCGCCTCTATCGCCAGGCGGCCCGTCGCCGACGCATCGCGGAGCAAACGGACGACCGCCGGTAGGGGAAAGGTATCGAGGGAGCCTTCGAGCATCTCGCTACGAAATCGGCAGGATCACCGCAGAACTTGACTCATCTCAGGCCGGGTCCGGCCCCGGCTCCTTCTCCGTCGCAATCTCCCGAAGGGCGGCCGCCGCCATGGCTTCGCGCGGCGCCGGGCGGCCCGTCCATAGTTCGAAGCTGAGTGCCGCTTGCTCGACGAGCATCCCGAAACCGTTGTAGGCGCGAGCCCCGCGCTCGCGTGCCGCCGCTATGAGCGCCGTCACCGGCGGCGCGTAGATGAGATCGACGACCACGTGATCCGGCGTGATCGCAGTCACCGAAATCGGCAGGTCCTCTCCCCCGCTCCCGAGCGGGGTCGCGTTCACGATCACCGACGCATTCTCCGCTGCTGCCGCGGCCCCGGCGAACGGCTCCGTCCGGCCGAGAGCTCCGGCCAGCGCGGCGGTCTCGGCGGCGGCGGCCGCGTTCCTGGCAGCCACGACGACCTCAGAACCGGCATCCCCGAGCGTCGCTGCCAGCGCTCGAGCGGCTCCGCCCGACCCCAGAATGAGAATGCGCGTCCCGGCCGCCTGAACACCGGCCCCACGTTCGAGGAAGCGCAGGAACCCGGTCCCGTCGGTATTCGCGCCTAGAAGACGGTCGCCCGCCCGCACGACGACGTTCACTGCACCGATCCGTTCAGCCTCTCGCGAGACTTCGTCCAGATACGCGATCACGGTCTGCTTGTGCGGCATCGTTACATTCGCACCGGCGATCCCCAGCGCCCGGATCCCAGCGACCGCAGCCGCCAAATCCGGCGGGGCAACCGGCAAGGGCACATACGTCCAATTCAACCCGGCCGAGCGAAACGCCTCGTTGTGCATCGCCGGCGAAAGGCTGTGTTCGACCGGCCAACCGATGATGCACGCGACCCGTGTTCCTCTCGGCGCAGGGTCGCGTGCCTCCGCCCCGACCGCGTGAGGCCGGCTCATACGCAGGAGCGGCGTCGGTTCTTGTAGGCGAGGAACTCCTCATAAGTTGCAGCGAAGCAGTGCGTCTTTCCGTCGGTGCTGAGGACGTAGTACAGGTAGTTCGTCTGGGCAGGCCGAAGAGCCGCTCGCAAGGCCGCCAGCCCGGGCGAGGCAATCGCCCCCGGCGGGAGTCCCGATATCAGATAGGTGTTGTAGGGATGGTCGATCTTGTAGTCCTGCTCGGTGATGCTCGTTTTCAGCACGCCGGTCTTGATGAAGATCGCATACTGGACGGTCGCATCGATCTCCAAGCGCATCCCGCGACGTAGCCGGTTGTAGATCACGCTTGCGATCTTCGGACGGTCGGCTTCAATCTTCGCCTCGTCTTCGACCAGACTTGCGACGACGACCGCCTGAAACGACGTGATTCCCAGAGCTTTCGCGCGCGGCTCGATTTCGAGCGGCGCGACCTTCACGTCGAACTCGCCCAGCAAGCGGCCGATGACGTCGGCGGCCTTCGCATCCTCCTTGAAGAAATACGTGTCCGGGAACAGCAAGCCTTCCAGACCGTGGGCACGCTCGCCTAAGATTCCGCTCCGATACCGGCCGCTCCCTGCCGCCGCTAGAAATTCCTCCTTGCCGATCCCGAGCGTGGACGCAACGATGCCGGCAACCTCCTGGATGGTTCGCCCCTCGGGAATCGTAAGGCGCACGAACTTAATCTCCGGGCCCTTTGCAAGGATGTCGAACACCGACTGCACGCTCATGTCGGTGCGCATCTTGTAGGAGCCCGGCTTGAGATCGGCCGCGATCCCGCGCAATCGCGCGAGTAATCTAAACAAGAACGCCGAACGAATCACCCGCCTGCGCTCGAGCTGGGCGGCAATGGATGACGCCGTCGCTCCCTCAACGATCGTCACCGCCACGGGGTCTCCCTTCGCCGAGCCCGAGGTTTGGTTGCCGACATACAGCACCACTCCTCCCGCCAGAAGCGCCATCACGATCAAGAACACCAAGAGTCTCTTGAGGCCGCGGTGGCGGCCCTCGGGGGGTTGCGGCGCATCGGGCGGCGCGGCACCTTCAACGATCTCGTTCATAGCGATCCTTTGCCGGAGTCGAGGTAGCTCTGGAGAAGCAATGTGGCCGCGACGCGATCGAGTTCCCGCCGGCGCAGGCGCCGTCGCGCTCCCAGGCCGACCATGCTGCGCTCCGCCTCAACGGTGGTGAGGCGCTCATCCCACAGGCGAACCGGGACTCCGGCGGCCCCCCGCAACCGGCCGGCGAACTCCTCGGCGGCCTGGGCGGCTCGTCCTGCGCGCCCATCGAGACCGAGCGGAAGACCCACCACGATCTCTTCGATCCCCTCCTGGCGAACCACGGCAACGATCGCCTCAATCGCAGCCTCCGCCACTCGCGCGTCCACGACCGAATGTGGCGTCGCGACCATGCGCCGCGCATCGGAGAGCGACAGTCCTATCCGCTCGGTCCCCGGATCGATTCCCAGAACGCGCCCCATCATGCCTCGAGACGGCCGCGCGCCTCCCCGGCGGCGATGCGAAGTGCATCGCCCACTCCCTCGGGTTTGGGTCCGCCCCCGGTTGCAACCTCGTCCTTGCCGCCGGCTCCGCCGCCGATGGCACGGGCCGCCCGGCCGATCAGCATCTTGGCCGCGATGCCGCGCGCCGCGAGGTCCTTGGTCACGGCGGCCACGATTCCCGCGCGGCCTTCGTGTGCGGATGCCAGCACGACCACCGAAGGACGGCCTGCCGCCTCCCTCACAGCGAGGGCGAGCTTCTGCAGCCCGTCCACCCCAAGGTTGAGAACCTCCTGCACCACGAGGGGCACGTCGCCGTAGCGCTCGGCCTTCGCTGCGAGGTCGCGCGCCCGCCCCGCCGTCTCGCCCCGCCGAGCCTTCTCGATCTCGCTCGAGGCGGCCTTCAGATCGTCGAGGAGACGCTGTACTTTCTCTGGCGCCTCCGCCGGAGCCGTCCGGACTAGGCCGGCAATGTGCTCGAGAAGCGAACGGTCACGCCGGAATGCGGCGATCGCATCGGCTCCGGTCAGCGCCTCGATGCGCCGCAGGTTCGCCCCGATCGAAGCCTCGCCCAGAAGCAGTATGGGGCCGACGGAAGCCGTGCGGGCTACGTGGGTGCCTCCGCACAGCTCCACCGAGTAATCACCGACTTCCACGATGCGCACGATGTCCCCGTACTTCTCTCCGAACAGCGCCATCGCGCCCACGCTCTTCGCGTACTCCATCGTGGTCTCATAGGCGCGCACTCCGCCGTCGTCGAGGAGCAGGGCGTTTGCCCGTTCCTCAACCTCGTGCAGCACATCGCGGGAAACCTGCGAGGTATGCGGAAAATCGAAGCGGAGGCGGCCTGCGCCCACGAGGGAGCCGGCCTGCCGGGCGTGAGGCCCGAGCGTGTTGCGCAAGGTCCAGTGCACCACGTGCGTGGCCGTGTGAGTGCGCATGATCGCCGCCCGCCGTTCGACATCGATGGCGGCGCGCGCGCCGGACCCGGTGTGGATCTCGCCGGAAACTACGCGCCCGAGGTGAACGGTCAGGTCCCCGAGCCGGTGCTGTGTGTCTGCGATCTCGATGATCGCCCCGTCGACCTCGATCCTTCCGGAGTCACCGACCTGACCCCCGGCTTCCGCATAGAAGGGCGTCGCGTCCAGCACGATCTCGATCTCGTCACCGGCTCCTGCGGCCTGCGCCGGCTCGCCGCCGCGCGCGAGCGCCAAGACCACCGCGTCGGCCTCGTCCCGTTCGTATCCCAAAAATTGGGTCGGCCCGTGCTCCGCTCGAACAGCGGCCAGCGCCTCTTCGGCCGCTCCTCCGCCGGCCCCTTCTTTCCGTCCGCGGCGCGCACGTTCTCGCTGCTGCTCCATGAGGTTGTCGAATTCCCGGCGATCGACGTCGAGTCCGGCCTCGGCGGCGATCTCGACGGTCAGGTCCACCGGAAACCCGAACGTGTCGTGCAGGCGGAACGCCACGCTTCCGGCGAGCCTGGATCCGCCGGCCGCCCCGGTGACCTCCTGCTCCAGGAGCGTCAATCCCTGGCGCAGCGTCCGGCTGAAATGCTCCTCCTCCTGAGCCGCCGTCTGCTCCACGAAGGCACGGCCGGAGACGAGTTCCGGATAGGCCTCCCCCATCACATCGATGACGATCCTCACCATCGGCTCTAGGACCGGCAGCTCGCTTCCGAGTATTCGGGCGTGACGAACGGCGCGCCGCATGAGACGGCGCAGCACGTAGCCGCGCTCTTCGTTCGACGGAAAGACGCCGTCGGCGATCAGGAAGGCCGCCGCGCGGGCGTGGTCGGCGATGATCCGCAGCGACACGTCGATCTTCGGGTCTTCGTCGAAATGGTGTCCCGTGAGCGATTCCGCTTGTTCGAGCACAGTACGCATCACGTCGATGTGAAAGGCGTCCTCCACGTCCTGCAGCACCATCGCCACGCGCTCGAGTCCCGATCCGGTATCGATGCTCTTGTTCGGAAGGTCGCCGAGGATGTTTCCCTCGTCGTCCCGCAGGTTCTGCATGAACACGAGGTTCCAGATCTCCATGATCCGGTCCCCGTCCTGGAACCCCTCCACCTCACCGTATCTCGGGCCGCGGTCATAGAAGATCTCAGAGCACGGCCCGCAGGGACCGGCAACGCCCATCGACCAGAAATTGTCCTCCGCCCCACGGCGAATGATGCGATCGGCGGGAAGACCCACCTCGTCACGCCAGACTTCGAAAGCTTCGTCGTCGGTCTGAAACACCGTCACCCACAGCCGGCCGGGATCAAGCCCGAACGCCTGCGTCACGAGATCCCATGCCCACCGGCAGGCGTCCGACTTGTAGTAGTCCCCGAACGAAAAATTTCCGAGCATCTCGAAGAAGGTGAGATGCCGCGCCGTTTGCCCCACGACCTCGATGTCGGTCGTGCGCGCGCACTTTTGGACGCTGACGGCCCGAGGGTATCCGGGAACCTTCCGGCCGAGAAAGTACGGCTTGAACTGGACCATTCCTGCAGCGGTGAGCAGAAGCGTAGGATCGTCGGGAATCAAGGAGGACGACGGCACGACGTGGTGCCCGCGCTCCCGAAAGAAGTCCAGGAACGCGCGGCGGATCTCCGCGGTCTCCATGAGGGGGGCATTGTACGGGACGGTGCGGGCAAGGCTGCCGGCCGACGGCGAGGGGGCGTGACGTGCTGCTGATTCGCGGGCAGCGCCAGGTGGCGTAGCCCGCCGCGCCCCGAAAACGGTTCGTGTCCCTCGGTGCAGGGTTTCGCCTCCGGCTTCCCTCCCACCCCACCTCGCGATGACGCCGTTGCCTCCGGCTTGGGGTTAAGACCACCGTCTCCCCCAGAGGACTTTCACCTCCTCGCGACTATTCATGCCGGGCGTACCAAACGAAGGAGCGAGGCTAGGCCTCGCTCCTTCCTGTCGAGGTAACCCGCGGTGTACGGGCACGACCCTGTGTTCCTTTCATTCTCGCACGGATTCCCCTCGCTGCAAGTGCCGGGTGGCAGAGCGGCTATCCCTGTTCACCGCTCCGGCGATGGTCCCCCAACGCGAAATTGAGGGGTGGACCCGACGAGTCTCGAACTCGCTCCTCGACAACCACAGGGTCGGGTGCTGGCCGGTTACACCACGGGCCCACCGCCGCCGCGACAGTAGGCTCGCGGATTGGTGCCGTCGAGTCCGGGCACATCGCGAGAAAACGCGCGATAGGTCAGGATTTGACACGTGGTCGCGCAGGCGGCGCTGTGGTATTGCTTGCCGCCCTGCTGTCCCGCCACTCGAGCTAGCCGGTGGTCAAAGCTCACCCGTCGGTAGTCCCAACTCGGCGCGGATCTCCACTTCGGCGCGCGCCATCTCCTCGCGGCCGGCCTCAACCGCACCGCGGAGGCGGCCGGCAAAGCCGGCGGCGCTTGCCCCGGCTTGGCGAGCGAGGTTCGGCGGCGAGTATCGCTGCTTCGTCCGCCCCGCCCACCGGACGACGCCCGCCCCGACGGTGGCGCCTATCCCGATCCCAACGACTCCCCAGAACAGCCGGCGCATCATTCCTTGTCCTTCATCTTTCGCGCGGCGCGCTTGGCCCCCATGAAGAAGGCCAGACCCTTCACGAGCGGGTTCGTCACGGTGGCGTGAACGGTGCGGCTGATCGATTCCACGTTGTGCACGATGCCGCCGACGCCGGCGGCAATGCCATCCAAACGCTCCAACTCCTTGTTCACCCCTCGGACCGTGTTCGCGACCTCGCCGATCAGGGGGACCGTCTCACTGCGAATGCCGTCCACGAGCTCCTTCAAGCTCGTGACGACCCGGAACAGGTTGCCCAGGAGCACAGTCGTGGCCACCGCAATGAGGCCGAAGAAGAGCGCCGCAAGTAGCGCCGCCCATTCTCCCCCACTCAACGCGAGAATCGTCAGGACCCCTCCTCCTCCTTCCGCTCCAACCGTTCCTCCGGCTCCCAGTAGCGGCGTCCTTCGAAGCCGGCCGGCATGTACTGCTGCGCCACCCGCCCATCTGGAAACGCGTGCGGGTATCTATACCCCTCTCCGTGCCCGAGTGTCGAGGCCCCGGGGTAGCCGGCATCCCGAAGATGCGCGGGAACCTCCCCCCGGCCGCGCTCCTCAAGCTCTCGGACGGCCTTCTCGATCCCACGAATCACCGCGTTGGACTTCGGGGCGTTCGCAAGGTGGACGGCCGCCTGGGCCAGGTTGAGCCTTACCTCGGGCATCCCGACGACCTCGACCGCGCGGGCCGCGGCTACGGCGACGACGAGCGCCAGCGGGTCGGCTTCCCCCACGTCCTCGGAGGCAAAAATCACCATGCGCCGTGCGATGAATCGAGGATCCTCACCGGCCACGACCATGCGAGCCAGCCACGCCAGGGCGGCGTCGGGGTCGGATCCGCGCATCGACTTGATGAACGCGGAGACGGCGTCGTAGTGAGCGTCGCCGGCTCGGTCGTATCGCATCAGTCGCTGGCGCACCGCTTCGGCGGCATCGGCGGCGGTGATCGCGGTGGACCTTCGCGAGGCGGCGCCGTCGGCCGCTGCCTCGAGCCCGTTGAGGGCCACCCGGGCATCCCCCTCGGCCTTGGAAGCCAAATACGCCACGGCTTCATCGGCGATGGCGAGGTTCGTCGCGCCGAGACCTCGCACGGGATCGGCCACGGCTCGGCGGATGATGTCCCCGATCTCGGCCTCGCCCAGCTTCTCGAGCCGCAGCAAGATGCTCCGCGAAAGGAGCGGCGAGGTGATCGAAAAGAAGGGGTTCTCGGTTGTGGCGCCGACGAAAACGACCCAGCCGGCCTCCACTCCAGGAAGGAGCGTGTCCTGCTGCGTCTTCGTGAATCTATGAACCTCGTCGATGAAGAGAACGGTTCTCCGTTCTGTGCCGAGGAGCCGCTCGCGTCCCTCTTCCACGACCCGGCGCACGTCGGCGACTCCTGCCGTGACGGCCGAGAGCTGCACGAATGACGCCGAGGTCGCATGCGCCAGCAGATGGGCCAGCGACGTTTTCCCGGTCCCGGCGGGGCCGAACAGAATCACCGACCGGAGCCTGTCCTCCTCTATGACTGTGCGCAAAACCCCGCTCGGCTCGAGTAGGTGGGCCTGCCCCACAAACTCCTCCAGAGTTCGAGGCCGCATGCGCGCGGCGAGCGGCGCTCCCGGAGGAGGCTCCTCGACCCCGGTGCGCAACGGCTGGGACTTCCGAGACGTGTGGCCCCCGCGCGCCGGCCGGTTGTCGAAGAGCGCGCCCTGGTCCTCTTGCGCGCCGGCCACGTCAGGATGGACGAAGCCGGAGGGCCAGCTCGTCGAGCTGGGCTGGATCGACGGCGGTCGGCGCTCCGGTCAGCGGGTCGGAACCGGAGGCGGCCTTCGGGAACGCCGTGACCTCGCGGATGTTGTCCACCCCGGCCATCAGCATCACGATGCGGTCGATGCCCGGCGCGATGCCGCCGTGTGGAGGAGGCCCGTAGCGAAATGCGTCTAGCAGGAAGCCGAACCGCGATTGCGCTTCCTCCGAACCGATGCCGAGCGCTTCGAAAACGCGTTGCTGCATAGCCCGGTCGTGGATTCGGATGCTTCCCGATGCAAGCTCAACCCCATTAAGCACGATGTCGTAAGCACGAGCACGTGCGGTTCCCGGGTCGTCGGCCAGGGCCTCTTCCCACCCCGTTTGCGGTTGCGTGAACGGGTGGTGTGACGACATCCATCGGCGCTCTTCCTCGCTCCAGTCGAACAGCGGCGGATCGACGACCCAGCAGAAGCGCCACTCCCCCTCGGGAATGAAACCGCGCTCACGTGCCAGCGTGTTGCGCAGCGCGCCGAGCACCGTTCCCGCGACGGCGGCGGAGTCGGCCACCATCAACGCGAGATCACCGGGCGCGGCGCCGAGCGTCTTGACCAGTCCCTCCCGCTCCTGCGCGCTGATGTGCTTGGCCAGAGGTGACTCGATCTCGCCGCCTTCCTTGAACACGAACCATGCCAGACCCTTCGCCCCTCGCTCCATCGCCTGGTGCTCGAGCCGGCGAAGCTCCGCGTTATGGAGATCTCCCGCTCCGGGCACGAGGATTGCGCGGACCGCTCCTCCAGCTTCGATGACGCGCTTGATGATGGTCAGCGCCGTCTGGGCGAACACCGGGGCGATATCGACAAGCTCCATGCCGAATCGCATGTCTGGCTTGTCGCTGCCGAAGCGGCGCAGCGATTCCTCGTGGGAGACTCTGGGGAACGGCACGTCCAGTTCCACGCCCAGGATGTCTCGCCAGAGTGCAGCGAACAGCCCTTCCGTAAGACCGAGCACATCCTCTTCATCGACGAAGCTCATCTCGAGGTCGAGCTGGGTGAATTCGAGTCCCCGGTCGGCACGAAGATCCTCGTCGCGGAAGCAGTGTGGAATCTGGTAGTAGCGCTCGAATCCGGAGACCATGAGCAACTGCTTGTAGAGCTGTGGCGATTGGGGCAGGGCGAAGAACTTTCCGGGCTGCAGGCGCGACGGCACGAGAAAGTCGCGTGCGCCCTCGGGGGTCGAACGAGTAAGGATCGGCGTTTCGATCTCGACGAATCCTTGGGCGTCCAGGTAGGCGCGAATGCCCTTCACGACACGGTGACGGAGCCTAATGGCTCGCTGCATCTCCGGGCGGCGCAGGTCGAGGTACCGATGTTTGAGCCGAAGGTTCTCGTCGGTATCGATCCCGTCCTCGATCAAAAACGGCGGCGTCTCACTCTGACTGAGAATCTCAATCGAGGTTCCCTTGACTTCAATCTCCCCCGTAGGCAGGCGCGGGTTGATCGTTCCCTCGGGCCGTCGCGCGACGAGACCCCGTACGAGGATGCAGTACTCGCGCTGCAATACATCTGCCGCGCGATACGCCTCCGGCGCGTCGTCGGGATGGAACACGACTTGCGCGGTTCCCGACGCGTCACGCAGGTCGACGAAGACGACCCGCCCGTGGTCGCGACGGTGGTGAACCCAGCCGGCCAGCGCGATCTCCGTGCCGGCATGCTCCGCCCGTAGCTCGCCGCATCCGTGAGAGCGCCTCATGGCCCTTCTACCTCCCGCACTTTCTGCGGAACACCGTCGAAGGGAACGGTTGTCTGTTCTCCGGTGAGCATGTCGCGCAGGGTACACGCTCCCGCTGCGCGCTCGGACGGACCGATCAACGCCACGGTGCGAGCGCCGAGCCGGTCGGCACGCTTCAAGTGCGCCTTGAGAGAGCGCTCGCCGTACGCGAGATCGGCGGGGAGGCCCGCCCTCCGCAGCGACCACACCAGCGCGAGCGCCGGCTCCCGCTCTTGGGCGCCGAGCGGAACGACCAGACAGGCCAGCATGTGGGGCGGCGTCGATATTCCGGAAGCCGATTGCGCGAGCAGAACCCGCTCGATCCCGATACCGAATCCGATCCCCGGCAGCGCCGGGCCGCCCAGTTCCTCGACGAGGCCGTCGTACCGGCCCCCTCCCCCGACGGCGTTCTGTGCGGCCTCTAAGGCGGCGGACTGATACTCGAAGGTCGTACGCGTGTAGTAGTCGAATCCTCGCACGAGCCGGGGAGCGGCTTCGTAAGGGACGCCGAGATCCTTCAGGCCGGCCTGTACCTCTGCCAGATGCTCCCGGCAGGGATCGCACAGAAAGGCCTCGAGCAACGGCGCCTCGGCGAGGACCGCCTGGTCCTCGGGAACCTTGCAGTCGAAGACGCGGAGCGGATTCTGTTCCATTCGGCGTTTGCAGTCGGCGTCCAGCACGTCGCGTCGCTGTTCGAGAAACTCCTTGAGCGCCGGGAGATAGGCGCCGCGGCACCCGGGATGCCCCATGCTGTTGAGCAGAAGACGCAAGTCCCGCAGCCCGCAGGCGCGAAGGAATTCCCACCCCACGGCCACCACTTCGACGTCCAGCGCCGTATCTTCACTACCGACGGCCTCGATCCCGAGCTGGTGATGCTGGCGAAAGCGGCCCTTTTGTGGCCGCTCGTAGCGAAACATCGCCGCCGAGTAGAACAGCTTGATCGGCACGCCGCCGTCCCACAGGTGATTGCTCACTATGGCCCGCACCACCGGAGCGGTTCCTTCCGGCCGAAGGGTGAGGGAGTTTCCGCTCCGATCCTCGAACGTGTACATCTCCTTGTTGACGATGTCGGTAGATTCGCCGACACCGCGGGCAAACGTCTCCGTGGACTCGAACATCGGCGTGATGATGCGCCGGTACCCGGCGCGATCGAAATGATCCGCGCCGATCCGCTCTACTTCGGCGAACCCTTCGGATTGCGGCGGGAGAATGTCCCGCGTGCCGCGCGGCGCCGTCATAGGCCGAGCAAGCGGGGCAGATCGCCCCGCGCGTCGGCGAGAAGGAAGGGGTTGGATCGCCGCTCATCTCCAACGGTCGTCGCCGCTCCGTGACCCGAGAGGATGGTGACGGCGTCATCCATGGGCAGCACGACGTCCCGGATGCTTTGCATCAGGTTCTCCAGCGAGCCTCTGGGAAAGTCCGTCCGCCCGATCGACCCTTCAAAGATGAGGTCACCGGACAGCAGGATTCCATTGGTTACGAACACGCAGGACCCTGGAGTGTGTCCGGGGGTATGGCGCACCTCGATGTCGAGTCCGGCGAAACGAAGCCGCTGGTGGTCCTCAAGCGGGTTCACCGCCGCGGGGGGCTCGAAGCGCAGGTTCGAACCGGCCGCGCCGAGCGCCGCGGCCGGATCCTCGAGCAGCCAGGTGTCTGCACCGTGCATCCACGCCTCCGCTTCGGCGGCCTTGCACACCGCCGCGGCATCGCCGACGTGGTCGATGTGGCCGTGCGTGATCAGCACCGCCTCGATTCGCAACCCTAGGTCCATCACGCGTTCGGCGACGACCGGCGCCGCTCCGACGCCCGGGTCGACGACCACGGCCGCCTCGCCTCGGCGTGCCGCCACGAGATAAGTGTTGGACGACCAGGGGCCGACGACGTGCCCTTCCAGCACTTCGGGAGCGCTCATACGGGCGGGAATCCTAGCAGCAGGTTCGCCGGCCCCCGGCGGCGATTAGGCCGATCAGAAGGCCTTGCGCGAGTCGAGCAAGATCGTCACGGGGCCTTCGTTGGTGAGCCGTACCGACATCATCGCGCCGAACTCTCCCTCGGCCACCTGGAGCCCACGGCCGCGCAAGTCCTGCACCACGTCGGCGATGAGCGACACCGCCACCTCGGGTGCGGCCGCATCGGTAAATCCGGGGCGCCGGCCGCGCCGCGCGTCTCCGAGAAGCGTGAATTGCGATACGACGCAGACGGCGCCGCCGCTCTCGATCACATCCCGGTTCATCGGCCGGTGATCATCGGCAAACACCCGCAGCGTTGCGATCTTCTCGGCCATCCAAAGTGCATCGGCCGCCTTGTCGTCCGTTGCGATCCCGACAAGGACGAGCAGCCCCAGACCGATCTCTCCGACGACTGCCCCTCCGACGACGACCCGGGCTTGCGAGACCCGCTGAACGACGGCCCGCACGTTCTAGTTGCGGACCGGCTTCCCGCCCGGAATCAGGCGGTACGCGTCGTACACGGCCTCCACCCGCTTGATCGACGAAAGCAGGTAGTCGAGGTGCGCCGGATCGGCGAGCTCAACGTTGAACCTGAGCACGGCCGTTCGGGTCTTGGGATTGGTGTTACTCCACGTCGACAGAATGTTGATCCCGAGCTCGGAGATTGCCGTTGTCACGTCGCGCAAGAGCTTCGTGCGGTCGAGCGCCTCGACCTGGATAGAGACGTGGAACGAGGACGGACGGCGCGTGTCCCAGCCCACGTCGAGCATTCGTCCCTCTTCCACTGCAAGGACCTTGGCGTTGGGACAGTCCGCCCGGTGCACGGAGAGACCGCGACCTCTGGTGACAAAGCCGATGATCGGGTCTTGCGGTACCGGTGTACAGCAACGCGCCAGCCTCACCAGGACGTCGTCAACGCCGGCGACGGTCACGCCCTGCTCGGACGGCGGGCGCAGCCGGGCTGTGCGGCGCGGCGCAACGGCCGCCGGTTCATCTTCGTCGTCCAGCTCGTGCTGGAGGCGCTGAATGACGCTTTGCGTTGAGAGGTGTCCGGCCCCGATCTGCTGATAAAGCGCATCGACCGAGGACTGCTTCAACTCGGTGGCCAGCGAGGCAAGCGCGTCCGAGGCGAGGATGCGCTGTACCGGCAAGTTCGCGCGCCGCATGGCGCGCACCAGCTCCTGTTGACCCTTGTCGATCGCGTCCTCGCGGCGTTCGCGGGTGAACCACTGGCGAATCTTGTTCCTGGCTCGGGGCGTCGCCACGACTTTCAGCCAGTCCTGCGATGGAGCCGCATTCGGGGCGCGCGAAGTGAGCACGTCCACCGTGTCGCCGTTCTGCAGCCTCGAGTCGAGCGGAACGAGGCGGCCGTTCACTTTGGCGCCGACGCACCGATGGCCGACGTCGGTATGGATTGCATAGGCGAAGTCCACCGGTGTGGCTCCCCGTGGAAAGCTCCGGACGTCCCCCTTGGGGGTGAAGACAAATACCTCCTCTTGATAAAGATCGATCTTGAGGCTTTCCATGAACTCGCGCGGATCGGAGAGATCGCGCTGCCAATCCAGAATCTGATTGAGCCACGCCGAGTCGGCCGGCGCATGCTTTCCTTCTTTGTATTGCCAGTGCGCGGCAATACCGAACTCCGCGGTCAGATGCATCGCGCGCGTGCGGATCTGGATCTCGAGCGGCTTTCCCTCCGGGCCGACCACCGTCGTGTGGAGCGACTGATACATGTTGAACTTCGGCATCGCAATGTAGTCCTTGAATCGCCCCGGAACGGGCTTCCAAAGTGTATGGATGAGCCCGAGCGCAGCGTAGCAATCGCGCATCGACTCAACGACCACCCGGATCCCCATGAGATCGTAGATGTCTTCGAAGTCCTTGCCGCGCAACACCATCTTTTCGTAGATCGACCAGTAATGCTTCGGGCGGCCGCTAACTTCGGCCTTAATCTTCGCCTCCTTGAACGATTCCTCGATGTCTTGAAGGACACGCTCAATGAAGACGTCACGTTCCGGCTGGCGTTCCTCCACCATACGGACGATCTCTTCGAACTGCCTGGGATGAAGAGTGCCGAAGGACAGGTCCTCGAGCTGCCACTTGATCTGGTGGATACCGAGCCGGTTTGCCAGTGGTGCGTAGATATCCAGCGTCTCTTGCGCTTTCTTCTCCTGTGTGTCCCTCGGTAGGTGGCCAATCGTTCGCATGTTGTGCAAACGGTCGGCGAGCTTGATGAGCAGAACGCGGATGTCGCGTGCCATCGCGATCATCATCTTGCGAAGGTTCTCAGCCTGCTGGTGCTCGTGGGAACGTCCCTCGATGCGGTCGAGCTTCGTGACGCCGTCGATGATCACCGAGACTTCCGGACCGAATTCCTTCTCGATGTCGGCCAGCGTCAGGGGTGTGTCCTCGACGACGTCGTGCAAGAGCGACGCCACGATGGTGGTGAGATCGAGCCCGAGTTCGGCCAGGATCTCGGCGACGGCCAGGGGGTGCTCGATGAAGTCCTCCCCCGAGGCGCGCCGCTGGTCCTTGTGGGAGTCCGCGGCGAAGGAGTAGGCCCGTTGAACGAGCTTGAGGTCGGCTTTTGGAGTGGTCTGCTTGATGAGGCGAAGCACCACATCGAGGCCGTGCTGAGCCGGGGGTTCGACGGTCCTGAGCCGGCCGAGGACCCCGCGCCGGCGGCCACTCTCATCTTCGGTCCCGCGCCGCTCCTCCATAGACGCATTGTAGTGGCCGAAGTTCGCCGTTACTTGCCGGGATTGCCGGAGAACCGGGGTGGATAGCGCCTACGAAGCTTTCACCCCCGACCGCCCATGACGTGGGCGCGGAGCCCGAGTTACTCTTCGTTGCGCGTGCGGAGCCCGAGCACGAGCAGCGTCGCGCCGGCCCAGATCCAGATAAGTCCGTAGCCGCCGATCAGTCCGAGAACCCCGACGGGGAGAAGGAGCGCCCCCGACGCTACCCACCACCGGCGGCCCCCCCAGATGCCGGCGGGACCGGCCAGTAGTCCGGGTGCTACGTAGAGCAACAGCGGCCAGCCGAACTGTTCGGTTCCGGAGACTCGAAAGAGACCGCCGACGCTGATGCCGAACGCGATCAGATCTGCCAGCGCTGGAAGTACGGCCCGGCGCCGGGGCTCCTGAGAGGGATTCTTCGTGA